>NZ_JBEOPI010000036.1:0-45516 GCF_040309905.1 Shewanella sp. CAL98-MNA-CIBAN-0140 | reverse complement strand
GATGTCTCTGGCGCTTTGACAACCGCGGCAACATCATCTGACTCTGGCGGCATATCAAACTCGGCTAATAATGAATCTATATCATCTTCTGCAGAATTTTCAGTTGAATCGGCTGATGTCTCTGGGGTTTTGACAGCCGCAGCAGCAACATCATCTGACTCTGGCGGCATATCAAACTCGGCTAATAATGAATCTATATCATCTTCTGCAGATGCATCTAGATCATCAGTTTTATCTTTCGCCGCTCCTTCTGTATCTAAACCCACCAATAGATTGTTGAGATCATCGTCATCTTCAAGAGGTTCTAGATCAGAATCTTGATCCTCCATGGCCTCAGCCCATAAATCATCTAATGAAGTCCCATCTTCATCTTCTAATTCTTTTTCGCTAATGAACATATCAGATGCCATATCCATCTCGGTATCACCGCTCATTTGGATTTCTGGCTGTAAATCAACACTGTCTGAATCCAATAAATCATCAATTGACTCTTCATCATTTGAATCTAAATGGATCACCATATCGTCAGAGTCATCATTGGCTATTGCGGTAGTTGACTCTTTTCCTGGCTGGGTTTCAGTTTTTATTTCAGCCTGTTGAGTTTTTTTATTACGGCGACTGAGAAGCCAAAAAATAATGCAAAATATCGCTATAAGAGGTATCGATGCTGCAAGGATCAACAAAATAGTGTTGTCCATTAAGCTGCGCCAAAAGTCAGCGGGTTCTTCTACTGCGGGTTCAATATTTTCAGTTTGGTCTACAAGTTTTTTATTTTCTAGCGTTAGACCTTCATATTTATCGCGTAATAGCTGTAAATCTTCTTCAAGCGAAGCAATATTTAATGACATTTGTTCAATTTTGTTTTTCAACACTTGATTGTCATTGTTGCTGATCATTAATTCATCTTGTGAGCGCGCCAACTCATCTGTAAGCATTAACGTTTTTGCATTGGCTTTATCTAGCGTGCTATTGAGATCCTTGACCACAACGGCATTAGCCTCAGTAATCGCTTTGGTTTGTAGCGTTACAGCTGGTGTTTGTTTGGCTATTTGCAACGATTTTGCTGCAGAGGGCTGATTAATAACAGTACGAGGCTGAGTTTGTTTGCTAACACGGCGATCATCTTGCTCAGCACGGCGTTTAGCAACCTCATTGGGAATGGCGGCTATCACATCTGCAGAAGGGACCAGTAATATCATCCCTCGCTCTAATGTATTGTAATTATTACCGCTAAAAGCGTGTGGATTAGCGTCAAATAACGCGGCCATCACCTGATAAACACTGACATTATTACTAGGCCTGACTTTTTGCGCAATACTCCAAAACGTATCTCTTGATGTCGTCGGACCATATTGCCGTTTAGCTTGTTGTTTAACCTCGCCATTGGGCCCAGTAATTTTGAGTGTTTCTGCCTGTGCAGATCCAATAAGTTGTACACTGGTTAAGCCAACGGCTGTGCAGGCAATCAAACCCACAATATATGAAGTACGCAAAGTCATCCAATCCTTCCCTTTTAGCGCTATTGAGTTACCGGTTTGGCAACAGGCTTGAGGCAATTTTTATCGTTAGTATTATGGTCGTTAACTATATCTGATCACATCCATGATGAGCCAATTTTGCAGGCGATTTCAATGCTATTGATGTTAAAAATGATATGTTTACGACTATAAACTAGATTTACCGGACCTGCTACTATTGGGGTCAGTTAAACGAAAAAAGCCTGCTCATTGCAGGCTTTTTAAACTAAATCGCGTTGTTGATAAAAACATTACTCATTATTAAAGTGTAATTAGTAATAATCTCTAATCAAAATCTCGGCAATTTGCACACTGTTTAACGCTGCACCTTTACGAATGTTATCGGCAGTAACCCATAAATTTATACCGTGAGAGTGCGAAATATCTTTACGAACACGACCAACATAAACAGCATCATTACCTGCTGCATCAGTAACAACGGTTGGATATTCATCATCATTTTCAAATAACACAATACCTGGAGCATCACGTAAAACGGCTTTAACATCTTCAGCATCAACAGGTTGACGCGTTTCAATATGTATAGCCTCTGAATGACCATAAAAAACAGGCACACGAACCGCAGTAGGGTTAACGACAATTTCATCGTCGCCAAAAATCTTTTGCGTTTCCCACACCATTTTCATTTCTTCTTTGGTGTAGCCATTGTCCATAAACATATCAATTTGTGGTAAAACATTAAATGCTATCTGCTTTGGATAAACCGACGGCTCTGAAGGTAAACCTTGGAGTAATTTTGCACATTGATCCGCTAACTCTTCAATCGCTTTTTTACCTGTTCCTGACACAGACTGATATGTCGCCACGTTAATACGTGAAATACCAAAAGCATCATAAATTGGCTTAAGTGCAACTAACATCTGAATAGTTGAACAATTAGGATTGGCAATAATATTGCGATTGCGGAAATCCGCAATGGCTTCAGGGTTAACTTCAGGCACCACGAGCGGCACATCAACATCATTGCGAAAATGTGAGGTGTTGTCGATAACGACACAACCCGCTTCACCCGCAATAGGCGCCCATTTTGCAGACACATCGCCACCAGCAGAAAAGAAACCTATTTGTGCTTGCGTCCAATCAAACGTTTCTACATCAAGAATTTCAACTTGTTTACCGTGAAAACTGACCGTTTCGCCAGCACTGCGACTGCTCGCTAATGGAAACAACTTAGCAACCGGGAAATTACGCTGCTCGAGGATCTCAATCATAGTTTGACCCACTGCGCCCGATGCACCTAAAACGACTACATTAAATTCCTGAGACATAATTAACGCCCGACTCCTATTATTCAGTTTGAATGATCAATTTACCTTAGTTTGCTTATGCTTTACTAGGGTTAATCTGCTAAAAAGCCTACTTTGAAGTGATTATTTCTCAACTGGCTAGAAATACTGTTTTTTGCCCTCAATATGTTCCTCTATAGGTCATATCGGTCCTAGGTCATTAATTAAAGCCTAAAGCGCTGAGCATCGATTGATTAATCCCATCATCAGATAAAGTTTGCGTAGATTGAGTTAACGAGATGGCGCTATATTCTCGACGGTAAGTATGATTTTTACGCATTAAATCAAATCCGGCCGTCGTTGCAAAACAACCTCTAAAGGTTACATCATCATCACGTAAGTCATAGACTAAACGTGATAATTTCAGCAATTGGCTTTCGGTTAAATCACCTTGACTCACAATTTGATTAAATTGAAAGGTCGGTAGCAAACTCGCCAAGGATTTGTCCACCGGTAAACCGAGTAATTCACACCACTTTTGATACAATATAAAGGTGCCTCGAGCTTTGCCTTCAAGGCTATAACCGGCAATATGCGGCGTAGCAAACTCTGCCAAGGCGACTAATTCGGCCATAGGGTTAGGTTCGCCTTCCCATACGTCGAGCACAAGTTTGATATCGTCACGTTGTTGTTTAAATTTGATCAACGCTCGGTTATCAATGACCTCGCCTCGACAGCAATTTAATAACCATGTATTGGGTTTCAACTGATTGAGTCGAGTGTCATCAAATAAATACCAGGTTTTATGCTCACCCTGTTTGGTAATAGGCACATGCAAACTAATAATATCTGCATGTTCAATCAGAGTGTCTAGTGACACAAATTCACGTGTATCACCTTGTTCGGCCTTAATAGGGTCGCACAACAACACTTTTAAACCATAAGCTTGCAAACAGTTCGCGGCTGCAGTGCCGGTATTTCCTGCACCCACAATGCCCACAACTTTACCTGCTAATGACCCACCGAGACGCTGAGCCAACTCCAGCATCGCAATAAAGGCATACTCACCTACTGCCTTCGCATTACATCCTGGCGCATTAGTAAAAAAGATATTGCGCTCTACAAGATAATCAACATCTACATGATCAGTGCCAATCGTCGCACTACCCACAAATTTAAGCTTATGCGCTTGTTCAATTAACGCTGCATTCACTTTGGTCACCGAACGCACCAGCAACACATCGGCATCCTGCACTTGAACAGCGCTTAACGTTCGGCCATTTACGTATTCAATTTCCCCTAAGTCACCAAACAAGGCATCGACATAAGGCATGTTTTCATCGGCAATTATTTTCATTTTGTTATCTTATTTACTGCGAATTTAACGACATCACATTACGATTTTTTATGGAAGTATCTTATACCAAATGCCCCCACCTCGTCATTCCTAAGATTTTTTATTGGGGATCCAGCTTTTGATTTTGCTTGTAAGCCTAGGTACTAGAGCGGACTGCGTCCTGCTAGTTCGCTTCGCGGCTATAAAAGCGAAGCCAATACCTGATGCGTCTTTACGCTGCCCTTTCCGTAAGCACAGCGTCCGCTTATTATCGCTTATCATCGCTCTTCAGCTTTGCTTGTATAGCCTCTCGCCGCGAAGCGAACTAGCATCTAGGCATTTAGCCCTTTAAGCGCAGCGTTAGCCTGTTATTTTTCGTCGCTTGTCATCGCTCTTCAGCTTTGCTTGTATAGCCTCTAGCCGCGAAGCGAACTAGCATCTAGGCATTTAGTTTAAAAGGCAAAAACAAAAAAACCAGCACTGTTTCCAATGCTGGCTTTCATATCATTCACAAGTTAGCCCACAAATAACGTTTTACGCTTTATATTTACGCATCACTAATGTTGCGTTAGTGCCACCAAAACCAAAGCTGTTACTCATCATGGTGTTCAATTCCGCTTGGCGCATTTCACGCACCACTGGCATGCCAGCAGCATTCTCATCAAGGTTGTCGATGTTAATGCTTGGCGCAATAAAGCCGTCTTCCATCATAATTAAGCTGTAAATCGCTTCATGAACACCAGCCGCACCTAAAGCATGACCTGTCAGTGATTTAGTTGACGCGATTGGAGGCATATTATCGCCAAACACTTCACGTAATGCTTCAAGTTCGCGCATGTCACCTACTGGTGTAGAAGTGCCATGAGTGTTGATGTAATCAATTGGTGTATCCACATCAGCTAACGCCATCTGCATACAACGCACTGCACCTTCACCAGATGGGGCAACCATGTCATAGCCATCTGAAGATGCGCCATAACCCACAATTTCTGCGTAAATTTTAGCACCACGCGCTAGCGCATGCTCTAATTCTTCAACAACAACAATCCCGCCGCCGCCAGAAATAACAAAACCATCACGGTCTGCATCATAGGTACGTGACGCTTTTTCAGGCGTGTCATTGTACTTAGTCGATAATGCACCCATAGCATCAAAGCCCATGGTTAATGTCCAATCAACTTCTTCAGCACCACCAGCAAACACCATATCTTGCTTACCCATCTGGATAAGTTCAACGGCATGGCCAATACAATGGGCCGAAGTGGCACACGCGGAACTGATAGAATAACTCATGCCTTTAATTTTAAATGGTGTTGCTAAACAAGCGCTTGCGGTGCTAGACATAATGCGTGGCACAATATAAGGACCCACGCGCTTAACGCCTTTTTCACGCAATGTATCAGCAGCCTGAACTTGGTTTTTTGATGACGCACCACCCGTACCAGCAATCAAACCGACACGAAAATTAGAATATTGTTCTTCTGTCAAATTAGCATCAGCAATTGCTTCCTGCATAGCAATGTAAGCATATGCTGCAGCATCGCCCATAAAGCGAAGAGCTTTACGATCAATATAATCAGCGGGGTTCATTTTGATGTCGCCCCAAACTTTACTGCGTAATTGCATTTCTTCAAACTGCGCCGAGTGGGTAATACCGCTGCGACCCGCTTTCAATGACTCAGTCACTTCTTGCTTGTTATTACCGATACTTGAAACGACACCCATTCCGGTGATCACGACTCTTTTCATTTTTTTGCTATCCATTTGGTACATGTCGGTACTTAATTGCGGCAATCATAGCTGCTTTAAAGTAATTAAGTGGTCAGCTTTCCATAAATACAGGTAAAATAATGCCAAGTTATCGGCCCTGAGTAAAATATTTTGTATAAAACATCTTTATTATCTGTATCCCCAAATTTACACAACTTTTACATTTGTGATTTATTGGGCGATAAAGTCAATCAAAATAGCCGATATCCCCAACTCGCTAAACAGTATATAGACACAGTATTGCAAAGCGGTGACGGTAATAGAGCCGCCACGAATACTCAACCACGTTTATTAACGCTAGGCCAACTCGGTTTTGGAGATGGCCATGAAATAATACTCTTATTAGCAGCATTACAAGCGACTAACCTGCAAAATCCTTTGAAAAAGCATCAAACTCGAGTTCATATCAGTGTGTTTGAACATTGTCCAATAAACCGAAAGCAACTTGAACTCCAGTGGCAACAGCAAGGACTACTTCATTCGGATCATCATTTATTCGATTTTGCTCAAGCGTTACTTAATTGTGAAATAGCGGCCATCGAAGGTTGCCAACGACTGAGTCTACTCCAAAACACATTCATTATTGACCTATATCAAGGTTCGCCTATAGCACAAGCCAAAACCATTGCTACGCCGAATCAACAAAGGATAGCACATTGGTTTGCCCTTCCCCATACGAGCCAGGTCAGCTATTCGGATCATTATTTCAGTCAGCATTTGCTGTGGCAATATGGCCGGATCAGTGCTGATAATGCAACATTTTTAGCCGCTAGCTCAAATGATGACGATGTCACCCCTACCATCAAAAAGCAATTAGCACTTTGTGGATTTTTACATACTACTTCATCTCAATCAACTGATGACATCGCTATCGCGGAACGTAACGCACTAAGACAACAAATACGCCAACAGTTTGCTTATAACCCAATGCCATCTCTAGATTCTAACGACCAAACCCCTATAGCTATTATAGGTGGAGGTATTGCTTCTGCAAGTCTTGCCTTGTCGTTGGCTGAACGCGGAAAAGATGTAGTAATTTATTGTAAAGATGACACATTAGGGCAAGGTGCGTCAGGCAACAAACAAGGTGCCATTTATCCTTTACTGACTCCCGAAAATGACTCGCTAAGTCAATTTTTTCAACAAGCATTTCTATACAGTCGACGTCGTATCCAAGCATTAATTGATGATGGATATTATATTGGACATGACTGGTGTGGCGTATTACACACGGGTTTTGATCTACGCAGCCAAACAAGATTAGATAAAATTATTCATGGTCAAGCGTGGCCAAGTGAGATTGCTTTTGCCGTAAATCCAATCCAAGCTACACAGCTTGCTAAAGTAGATATCAATAAATCTGGTTTTTATTATCCATTAGGTGGCTGGGCTTGCCCGTTTGAATTAGCACAAGCCAGCATTGCCAAAGCACAAACATTAACCAAGGTTCGCATTCTCTATAATAGCGACATTCACTCACTTGAATCACACTCATCTGGCTGGCAACTGTTTAGTGCCGAAAACAAACACATCGCAACACACGATCAGGTAATCATCGCCTCAGGAGAGCAACTGACTCGCTACAAACAGACAAAAAACCTTCAGATTACCGGTTTTAGAGGTCAAGTGAGTCATGTCCCATCTCAAGGTGAACTGGCGCAGCTTAATACTGTAATCTGCGCTAATGGCTATTTGACGCCACAACATAATCAACTGCATTGCGTCGGCGCGAGTTATGTAAAAAACCCACAGCATCTTGATTTTTGCCCATTAGAGCAGCATGAAAACAGCCTTAAAATGCAACAGAGCTTTCCTAATTCGAACTGGCCTCACGATATTAATGTTTCAAACAATGATGCCAGGATCGGCGTAAGGATGGTCAGTCGCGACCACTTTCCCGTGATGGGATGTGCACCTGATGTTGAAGAATTGTTTGCGCGGTATGCCGTCCAGAAGCTATCCAAAGATAAACCCAGTCAATGGCAACGATACTGGCAAACTACACCTGCACCGATTTATGATGGCTTATATGTACTCGGCGGACTAGGCTCTCGCGGCCTAAGCTCAGGCCCACTTGTTGCCGAGTGCCTCGCTGCAAACTTATGTGGAGAACTGTCTCCCTTAAGTTCAGATTTGCAGGCACGACTTAGTCCAAATAGAATGTGGCTGCGTAAGCTGCTTAAAGGCAAAGCGTTGATGTAAAGGAGAAAGTCAAAACTAAGAATGGCTCCCTAATACAAGCATTTGAGGATGATGGCAATAAGCGGAAGATTGAACGGTAAACAAAATAGAATAAGCTAACGCTTATGTTAGGGTAAAAGCAACCAAATTCGCCATTGCGATAATGCTTTTCAGCCGAAAGTAAACATATTTGACAGTTAAGTAACAATGAAGCAGATGAGTCTTGCGGCAGGCTATACTTATTAATTTGATTTACGTTTTGAGTACAAAACACCATTAAATAAAAGTTTCAGGATCTGACTGTTTTTCACAAAAATGTTATGAAACAGATAAGAGATAAAGAAAACACCGATTATCATTAGTATGTACTCCTGAATGGGTTCAAAAGCTAACCGTTCAAAAACAAAAACATATAACAAAATAATTAGAGGTTGATGAAGTATGTAGACGGTATAACTTGAATCAGAAAAGTTCCTTATAACTTTGGAACGCCTAGAACCAACAACATATAATATTGACAGAATAGACAACATTAGACTTCCAGAAGACAGGCGATCTAAGACTTTATTAATAACCTCCCCAGCGAATATATTGAAATACGATATCAAAAAGAAAGCAGTAAATATCAAAAAAGATAATAAAAAATATTTAACACATAAAAAAGATGAAAACAACGCCTTGTTGATAAAACAAAAACACCCAATAACAAAATAACTGTAATAATAGAAAAGATTATGAAATGTAATAAACAAAACCGTTCCATCAAATGTTAACTTAGCCACAGCCAAACCAGTAATAGCAACAGAAGGAATACCCAAGTAAATCATAAACAGTAAAAAAACTGGGGACATTTCTTTACTAGAAAGAATGAATTTACATAAAGGAAGCGAAATAATAAAGTAAACGATTAAATTACCTAAGAACCAAAGATGGCCTAACCATTGGCCCTTTAACAAGTAATCAATGCTATCCCAATCGTATGACTTATTATAGCTGTAATAATTCATGATAGGGTTTAATAACAACCCACAAAACAACAGCGGCAACAGCGCTCTTAAAACTCTATCTTTGGCGAAACCATCCCTGCCTTTACTAAAAATTAACATATAAAAGAACCCAGATATTAGATAAAAAGCCTCCATTCTAAAAATTTGAATAAAATCTGAGATATATTTAATAAACCAAGATGTTTCATTAGAGAGAACCCTCCAATCCTGATCAATGCCATAAATAAGTCCTACATGATAAAAAAGCCCCAGTACCATCAATACCGCTCTACAAAAGTCAAGCCCATGTAGCCGATGAAGATTTCCATTCATATTACACTCACTGAAAACGATTTAATAAAATAATTTTACTTATAGAAAATAAAAAGAGTGAAAACAAGCGAAAGCCCCAGGTAGAAACCTATGAGGATGATGACAAAACATGAAGACTGAGCTGACACTATCCGGACCGAGCCTAGTTTTATCGATACTCTTCTAATAAATCAGCAAGTTCTTTCTTAAAATCGCTGCCCAATTTAGGATCACGCAAACCATATTCAACAAAAGCTTTCATATAACCCAGTTTGTCGCCACAGTCATGTGACTTACCTGTCATATTAAAAGCTTCAACGGTATCAGACTCAATCAGCATATCAATGGCATCGGTTAGCTGGATTTCATCACCCGCACCAGGAAGTGTTTTCGCGAGTAAGGCCCAAATCTTTTCCGACAACACATAACGGCCAACAACGGCCAAATTAGACGGCGCGGTGCCTAACTCAGGCTTTTCTACCATGTTGAATATTTTAGTCGAGTCACCAGGGTTAATAGTTTCGCCTCCGCAATCGGCAATTCCATACTTATGGACTTGATCATCAGGAACAGGTGCGACCATAATTTGACTAGCAAGAGATTCGCGATAACGAATTAGCATCGACGCTAAATTTTCAGTGCGTTGATCTGCTGAGTACGAATCTAAAATTACGTCAGGTAACACAACGGCGAATGGATTATCACCAATACACGGCTTAGCACATAAAATGGCATGCCCAAGACCTTTAGCTTCGCCTTGGCGTACATGCATAATAGTGACATTTTTAGGACAAATAGCTTGTACTTCATGCAACAACTGACGCTTAACGCGTTTTTCTAACGTTGATTCAAGTTCATAAGATTTATCAAAGTGGTTTTCGATAGCATTTTTACTGGCATGAGTCACCAGTACGATTTCTTTAATACCGGCGCTAACACATTCATCAACGATATATTGAATCAATGGTTTATCCACTAAAGGTAGCATTTCTTTTGGGATGGCTTTGGTGGCTGGCAGCATACGCGTACCTAAACCGGCAACAGGAATAACAACTTTCATAAATATCCTTATTTAGCTAACACTAAGACTAAAATGGTTAACATTTAAATAGTAAAACTAAAATGGATCCGGCGTCGGATGAGAACGTATCTTGTAAGAAGGCAAATAACGCACCAACCAGCATAAGGTTAGGATGGTTAAAAACAATAAGGTATTCGAGGGAGATTGCAGGCTAAAATCGACAGAAATATGCAGTAGCATATGCACAATGGCCATAGCACATCCAAAGGCTACCCCCTTATACAGTTTGTTGTTACGAAGGTACATGGTCCGGCATGCTAACCAAAACGAATACAAGATCCAAAAACCTAAAATGGCTGTCATTACAACCCCGTACTCAATCACAAACTGAACATATTCATTATGAGCGTGGTCATAAAAACCAGAATAAAACTGCGGTTGCTGTTGGGGGAATACGGTATAGAAACTGCCGCCACCCGTACCGGTAAATAAGTGCTGTTTAATAATCGGTAGACTATCAATTACCACTTCATCTCGGGTTTCGGCACTAAACGAGGTTTCGTTTAAACGTTGTTTTACCTTATCGACACCAAAAATTGAGCCTACAATCAATAAATCTAAAATAAAAAGACTAACAACTAAAGGTTTAAATAACGTTGGCGGACGACGGTAAATAAACAAAGACAACAACGACACCACAGCCAAAGCGGTAAAAAATCCGGCGTTGCCCATACGCGAACGGCTTAAGATTAAGCCAATCACCATGATCACGATCGCCAAGCGTAAAATAAGTTTCCGACTAAATAGTGTTGATAGTAAATCTATTAACATTCCGCGCAAATCGAACTCTGTCTTGCTGGTTTTTAGCTCTGATAACAGCCAACCAAACGCAATAGAAAGGCATAACGCTAAATAATTAGCAAAATGGTTTTGGTATACAAACGATCCCTTGGCCCTGTCACCGTCATGATAGCCAAAAATTGGTGATACATCTAACTGCAATAAATTCAGTAAGGTGCCATAAAAAGCCTGTATACAACCAGAAACAATAATCGCAATGAGTAACCAACGCAACGCCTGTGCCTGCTGACAATACTGACTTAGTAATAAAATGAATAGGGTAAAGCAAAAGGTTTTTAGTAGTTGCTGGGTGGTTTGATAGGCATCTACCGTATCAATAGCAGGTATCCAATTAAGCAGTTGCAAACACAAATACGCCAACATTAATCCTGTTGGAATTAAAAGATGTTTTTGCCAACGATAGCGTAGCAATAAGTCATTATGTATAAAGCAATAAACTATATGAGCGATTGCGAATAACACAATACCAAACTCTAATATTGCTAATGACCAAATTCGATTGCTGCCTAGCGGGATCGGCATCCATATAATTAATCCGCATAACCCTAACAACATCACACGCTGAAATGGCCCAAAAGACGCTGTTACTTTATTTTTCTGAATATTCATTAAGACACATATCCTGTTTAATCCATTGTTCATCATTGGCGCTAAAAGCAGGAATTGAATATTTAAAATAGGTACAGATTAATGGGGTTAATTGATATTGCCTAGTCAATTTTTTTAAATCATTACGCATTAACCAATTTGCACTTGCGGCATTTTTAGCGGTAGTAAACACTAACTTTTTTTGGATCACTGTTAAGTTAGGCCAATATGCAAAGCCGATTGCCAACACTTGATGCATGACTTCTGGAGTATAAGGCCCATAATGTAAGGCTTGTTCTAAATACGGCCAAGCTTGAACAATATCATCCTGTATAAAAGCCAAATTGTAAGCATAGTCGCTATATGCATTTGGCCAATTGGGTCGCTGCACAATCGCATCTAAATACAATTGATTAAATACCGAATTATTCGATTGCGCTAGCTTCGAAAATATACCCCACTCCATGACCTTGGCTAAGGTTAGTAGATAATGTGGGTTTTTGCTGTCAAGACTAAATGCGTAATTTGCTGCCAATAAGGCATTAGTATATTGTATTAATGTTGGTTTGCTGCTTTGTTGCCATTGGTCAATATAATACCGAGACTTAAAGTGATATGCGTTAGCGAATCCTTTTTGTAGCAATATAGGTAATAACCCTAGTAACGCAACAATAATAAGTGAGTATATTATGCGTCTTGTAGACAAGGTTATTTTATTCATCAATTATCTCGGCGCATTAAATAACGAGCAGGAAATACTGTGTGGTATCAATGTCGTCATTGAATAAGCATAATCTTCATCAACTAACGCACTTATTACATCATGGGCTAACGCCAGCTTAGGAGGCCGACGTTTTAATGAATGACAATCGGACGCAACGATAGAATATATTCGTTTCTGCATAAAATATTCGCTCAATTGCTGTGGGGCTGGTCCCATATCCCCCAATAACGATGCTGCGGTTAATTGAAATAAGCAACCAGCTTGCACAAAAGGAGTGATCCGCTCAGGATGGGTTTGTAACTCGCGGTTACGCTCTGGGTGAGCAATCATGGGTAATACATTTTTTGCTAATAGCCAACTAATCAGCTTGTCTGTACCCGGTGGAATATGGCTGCTAGGCAGTTCTAGCAGCAACACATCTTTTTGCTGATAACGGCCTAAAAAAGGCAATTGCTGTTGCTCAATAAACAGCATGATTTCTGGCGAAATTCTTACTTCTGCGGCGGCGCGAACTTGTATTTCTAAATTTGTTAACGCCAACGCATCACACAATACACCATAGGCTGCGTTAATTGATTGTAGATTATTATCATAAATACCTAAATGAATATGAGGGGTCGCCACCATACGCGAGATCCCTTGCTCCACTGCTAGCGTAACTAAACCAATGGCTTCATCAATTGATTTAGCCCCATCATCAATATTGGGTAATATATGGCAATGCATATCAATCATGCCTTAGTGTTTTCCTTATGGTTGGCAGCAGGCTGTTTAATTGAAGAGTCTGCACCATAGGCTTGGTAGTAACCATAATCACCCTGATACCGTTGGGCATTTTTGGTATCAAAATAATTTAATACCACGCCAAACACTTTGCTCCGGGCTTGATTTAACTTTGCTAAGGTTAACTTAATGATTTCACTGCGAGTATGACCGGTTTTAACCACTAAGACCGTCGCATCGCATAATGAGGTAATAATCAGCGCATCGCTCACCGCATGAACCGGCGGTGTATCAATAATAATTTTACCGTATTGTGTCTTTAACACAGTCAACAATTCAGCAAACTGACTAGAGGTTAATAACTCTTGAGGATTTAACGGCACCGCGCCTGCGGGCATTACATCTACGTTGGGTTTGACCTCTTTGACGATACAGTTATGTATACTATCGGTACCCGATAACACATTGGCAAGCCCTGGCTGATAAGTGGCTAAACCAAAGCGCATTCCTAAGCTAGCTTTACGCAAGTCGGCATCAATAATTAACACTTTTTCCATGGTTGCGTAGGCAAATGCTATATTCATTGACGTAGAAGTTTTCCCCTCATTAGGAGTCGAGGATGTCACTTCTATGGTCGACAATTCACTGCCCATAGCCATAAGCGACATCGAAGTTCTGATGGTCCTCACGGCTTCTGCATGCAAGCGTAACTTAGGATTGTAAAAAGCAAAGTTAATATCGTCATAACTGGTGCCTCTTTTGGCTTTAGGCACATAACCTAATGCCCGTTGCGATAATAACTTTTCAACATCATCACTGGTTTTTATGGTGTCGTTTAATGTATCCAGCAACAACACCAACACCATGGAGAAACCCAAGCTGGCAATAAATGCCAAAATAATGATCACTTTCTTTTTTGGTTTTTCAGGTATTAACGGCACAACCGCGCGATCAGTAAAACGTGCTACCGGTGAGTCAAAGTCGCTGGTCACTTCGGTTTCTTTTTGGCGAGCTAAAAAGCTGTCAAATAACTGTCTATTGGTATCGACTTCACGTAGTAAGCGCTGGTAATCAGTGTCTTTGGTACTTAAGTTTTGATAAGCGCCTTTGGCTTGGCTAAATTGTGCTTCTAATGCTCTCAAGTTTTGCACCGCGGTTTGGGCTTCGTCTTCAATCCCTTGTACTAAACGGCTTACTTGCTTAAGTAGGTTTTGTTGCACCGCAGTTAATTCAGCCTGTGCGGCAATCATTTTGGGGTGTTTAGGGCCATAAACTTGCTGTAGTTCAGACACTTTTCGCTCAACTAACACCACCTCGCGCTTTACGTTTTGTACCGACTGATGCGACGTCACCTCAGGTAAGCTTTCTAGACGGCTAATGTCAGTGGCACCATAACGTCTCACTACTGCCATAAAGCTGTCAGCTTCGGCTTTACGCGATCTCGCTACAGTAATTTCATCACTTAAACGCTCTAGCTCTTTAGCATCTAATGCCGTAACCCCTTCTACGTCAATTAGGCCATTTTCAACCTTAAATAGCTCTAATTTATATTCAGACTTATCCAGATTTAGGCGTAAATCTTCTAAACGGCCACCTAACCACACATTGGCCTTTTGGGTCATGCCCATTTTGGCTTCTAACTGGCTTATAATGTAAGTATCACCCACAGCATTTGCTACCTGTGCGGCAAGCTGCGGATCTGAGTTTTCATAACTAATTTTTACTATTTGCGTTTTACGCACCGGGGAAATACTAATATTTTGGGCGAAGGTATTAATTAATAAATGTTTGGCAATATCTTGGTTAATTTGCCTATCAACTATAGCGAATTCTTGAGGGATAAAATTTAACTTTGATATAAGCTGTGACTTAAGCTCAGCAAACCAACTTGGCGGCTGGTTAAAAACCGGGTGGTTTATTAAATCCAGATGGTTAAATACCCGCTCGGCAATACTGCGCGATTTAATAATCTCAAACTGAGTTAAATAATATTCTTGCTGACCAGAATTAATACCATACACTTCATCGATTTTAATCGCTTTAGCTTGCTCAGATTCAATCAGTAACATCGATGAAGCCTTGTAAATCGGCGTCATGCTATACACCACAAACACGGTTAATGCAGTCACTAGTAACGCAAATGTAAAAATGCGCCACTTAAAAAGCAATATAGGTAGAAGCAGTTTTTTAACATCGATAAGTTGATCAATTTGCATTGCCGCAGGGCTAATTACATTGCCAGGGGAAGCACTTTGGCGTCTTTCTTGGAAGATCATTAAAAAAATCTCTGTTCAATAGTAATGGTGTCGCCGGCTAGAATCGGACTATTAATATTGCCGCGTTCAGACTCGACTTTGCTTCCCTCACGGGATATGGCAATTTTATCTTCCGAGGCTCTTTCGGTTAAACCACCTGCTAAGGCAATTGCTTGGTTAACCGTCATCCCAGGTTGATAAGGGTAACCACCAGGCTGTTTAACTTCACCATGGATATAAAATGGTCGGTATTCGACCATGCCGACAAACACACTTGGCTCAACAAAATAATCGCCTTTTAACCCCTTGTACACCAACTGCTCAACCTGTTTAATCGTGAAGCCATTTAATTTCAAAGCGCCCAAAAAAGGGTAATTAATGGTGCCACTATTGGTTATTTTGGTTTCTAGGGTTAAGGCGTCTTCACCATAAACTTTAATCACAATGGTATCCCCTGCTCCTAAACGGTAATTTTGGGTTTCAGCACTGGCCAACATAGGTTTTATCAGCAGAAACAATGTCATAACACAGAGACATAGATGAGCTACATACTTCATGGGAATCCTATAGGGTCATTTCTGCATTAATGAAATAGACGTTGCGATCAAACGTATATTGTCGATCAGTAGAATCAACTTGAGCAATATTGACACCAGTTTCTAAAGTTAACCAACGACTAACACTATAATTAACGGCAAATTGGTAAACTTTACTTTTGTCTTCGCGTTCAATACCAGTGTAATTATCGTTGACATGGCTAAAGCCAATTTTCGATCTGAATAACTCACTCCATTCATGATTCCACTTCACGCCATAGCTGGTTACCCTTACATAATCTCCTAAACCATTTGGATCGCGACTTTCGCGTCCCGTAGTGAAGTCAAATGCCGAATAAGTAAGAGGTTTCCAGGTAACTTTAGCATCCCAAGATAAGCCGCTAAAATCTTCCCGGTTTTCATTATCAAAACTTTTTTGCTGATAACCTACTTTTATACTGCCCTCTGTCGCAGCGGTAGCCTCCCACTCGACTCCCAGTCTTACTGTGTTCGTTTTACTGTCACGGTCGCCTGTTGGATCAATCAAATCGTAGGTAGTGTCAACACTTTGCAAATCAATAAAAATACTGGTTGCTGAATGGGTATCATAATAAAGTGTAGTCCCTAAAGTAGTGTTTTCATAATTACGATATTGGGTAACTGTTTCAAAATTACTGTATTCCTTGCTAAAGTATTTAGCATTAACTCTTACCCTTGCTGGAGTCGTCTTTGCTCCATATTCATAATAGCCACCCGCACTGAGCACATCATAAGTATTAGGTTCATCTTGGCTGTTACCGCTATTACCCTCAAAAATACCTGTACCACGGTCTTCATGACCAGCAATGTACATTGCTTCAAGATTAAAACGATTTGATTGGTTTAGCTCAACCTCAGAACGCGCCCGAAGTAACACATCTAAATAATTGTCATCACTACTATCGAAATAATCAGCATATTCAATCCCAGCCTCTAAGGTATGGATATTGTTACCATCCAATAGCTGGGCTTGCACTGCTGGCGTAACCGTTAAAATCCAGCTGTCTTGAGTATCAGTTGTAGCACTACTGATATTATCATCATATTTCAGGCCGCTATTTAATCCTGGGATAAAATCAATTCCCGATTCAGTTTGAATCATGCCAGCGTTTTCATCTACGGCAACAGCTGGGTTAACAAGTACTATTGAAGTAACAACCGTGGCAATGCAACTTAATTTAAATGGTATTTTCATAACTTATATCCTTATAAAATAAATAGATGATTAACAGGGGAAAATGAAAAGGCTCTCATCTAGCCTGTCGATTTCAGTTTTAAACTTCTAACTAAATTGTTAATCTTTCGGCGCTCTTCTAATGGATAATCGAAAGATACAATCTAAGAACTTAGATGCTGGCTCAGATGCATTATGCAATAGCATATGATGTAGTCATCTCCGTATGCTTGTATCGGAGATCCAGCGTTTAATTTAACGTCTTATACAAGCAACAAATTACAGCTTTAAAGAGTTAGCGGAATGACGAAAATAGTAGACTTATAGAGTCATTAATAAACATTTTTACCAACAAAGCCCGTAAAGAAGGTCAAAAAGACAATTCTTACATCCCACCACAATGACCAATTACGGATATAGGCAAGATCAAATTCAACTCGTTTCTCCATCTTTTCTAAAGTATCGGTTTCACCTCGCCAGCCATTAACTTGCGCCCAACCGGTAATCCCAGGCAATACCTTATGACGTAACATGTAGTAACTCACTAACTTACGATATTCTTCATTGTGTGAAACAGCATGTGGCCTAGGACCCACTACCGACATTTCGCCTCTTAATACATTAAAGAACTGAGGTAATTCATCTAAAGACGTTTTACGAATAAATGCACCAACACGGGTAATGCGTACATCGCCTTTACGTGCTTGAGTCACTGTTTCATCATTTTCAGTCACTGTCATCGATCGAAACTTCCACACTTTAATTTTTCGACCATCTAAACCATATCGATCTTGCTTAAATAGAATCGTTCCAGGAGAGGACATATATACTGCAATTGCGACGGCAATTAACACCGGTGATATAACAATGATGGCGCATATACTGAATACAAGATCAAAACTACGTTTATAAAAACGTTTCATACCATGAACAGGTGACTCAAATACACTAATAGTATCGACCTCACCTACACTGCCAATATGAGCATGCATTAGATTTTTCAATAAGAAATCGGGCGTAATCAGTACATCTACAGTGCTGTCTCCTAAGGTAAGAATAATCCCCGCAATGCGCTTTTCGGCTAACATAGGCAAGCAAACATATAACTTTTGTATTTCCCCAGTGCGAGCAAGTTCGACAGCATCGTTTATAGAACCGGTAAGTAAAGATGCATCTAAATTTTCAATTCTGCTTGGTTCTCGATCATCGAAGAAACCAACACATTCAAAACCTAATTCATCATGTTTGATGATTTCGTCATATAAATTTTTACCGGTTTCAGTTAATCCCACAATGGCGATTTTCTGGACACTATAACCTTTTAAACGACGGACACGCTTAACCTCACGAACACAATAACGCCAACTGACTAATGCAAATACCGACAACAGATACCAAGCGGCCATGGTGAAGCGAGAATAAACTTCACTGTATTTAAATAAAAATAACACTAAGGTCATTAATAAGAATGCGATGGTAACATTAAAAAAAATCAACCAACACATGGTTGAAAAACGACCCAAGCGCCAAGATCTATATAGCCCAAGTGACTCCCCTATATAACTATAAAAAAACAGTACACCACTTAACACCAACAAATAATCTTTATTAAAGGTAATGTTATAACCGTGCATAATAATTAATAATGCACAATAAATAATGCAAATATCGATGATCCGTAACAAAAAATTATAACGGGCACCGACGAACTGAAATTTTGAAGACCGATCCATTTCATTCACCTAATTAGCTGTAAAAATTAATTATTGATAACTTGGTTAATACTTTATTAACTAATTTTTTGGCCTCAATTATTGAAACACTCTCGGCATAACATCTAAACTCAGGAGCATTTCCGGACGGACGTAAATGTATAATATTGCCATTAACAAAGATAAAGCGGAGTCCATCAATAACATTGACGCTCGACAATTCATCCCCCAAAAGGCCCAGTTGCCCTAACAGCACTTGCGAATTTTCTTGACCTATTGCAATGATTTTCTTACTGCGCTCTGTAGCAAACTCCGTCAAACGATCACTATGAGTATAACGTTGAGGTAAATCTGTCACTAAAGCGGCAACCGAACGAGAGCTTGATATTGCATGATATAACACCATCAACACAGGTAAAATCGCATCTCTCGTGGGTAGAGCTGACAATGTGTTGCCATCAACTTCAATCGTGGACCCCAATAAAAAGCCGCCATTGGCTTCAAAACCCGCGACACACTTATAAAAAGGGTTAAGTTCCTCAAAAGCCGCAATAACATAAGGTGAACCAATTTGAGTCCGAATCACGAACTGGAAAAAACCACTTTGTTCAATTGCTGTATTGCAGCTCACAGGCACTGCCAACGCTTCAATATTTAATGCTTTAGCACACAGTAATCCTAATATGTCACCACGCAACCAATGACCATTTTCATCAGCTAACATTGGTCGGTCACCGTCACCGTCAGTCGAAAACAATGCATCTAGCTGGTATCGCTGTGTCCATTCAATCGCTTTTTGGCAATCAGCTTCGGATACAGCTTCAGTATCGATTGCAACAAAAGTATCACTGCGACCAATTAAAATGATTTCAGCACCTAACTGTTGGAATAACCGCGGATATAAATCTCTCCCTGCACTGGAATGTTGATAAATACCAATACGTTTACCTGATAACCAAGGTCTGCTAAATAAGCTGCTATAACGAGTAATATAGTCATTACTAGCAGTATCATCGACACTAAGCTTTTGAAGCTGCTGGATCGGTTCATAGGTAAATTCGCCATTAATAATAGCGATTTCGTCTGATTTATTGATTTCTCCGTCGGGGCGATAAAACTTAAGTCCGTTTCGATCAAAAGGAATATGACTGCCCGTTACCATAATACAAGGAATACCTTGTGCCATCGCACAACTCGCTAACGCAGGAGTAGGAACCACGCCATAGAAAACAACATCTACATCACATTGCGCTGCTGCAGTTGCACATGCCTGAGCCATAGCCAAACTACTAGGTCGATTATCAATAGCAATCGCTATCATAGAGAAACTAAAAGAAGCTTTCATTACATGAATAAAAGACACCGTAAAAGCGCCGCACACATTGGAGGTAAAATCGCTGACTAATCCCCTTGCACCACTGGTGCCAAAACCAATATTGCTTATGGCGATAATGTTTCTCGAATCAAGCATTGGTTATGCCATTGGTATCAACGCGTCCATAACGATCATCAAAACGAACAATATCGTCTTCACCTAAATAAGAACCCGACTGCACTTCAATCAGTTCTAATGGCAATTTCCCGGGATTCTCTAAAGCATGGATTGCACCTACTGGAATATAAGTAGATTGGTTTTCTGTTAACAGTAATTCATTTTCGCCATTAGTCACTTTGGCAGTACCTGTAACAACGATCCAATGTTCTGCACGATGATGATGCATTTGAACCGATAATTTAGCGCCAGGCTTAACAGTAATTCGCTTAACTTGAAAACGACCTCCGTGGTCAATAGAATCGTATTTCCCCCATGGTCTATAAACTTCGCGGTGATGTTGCCATTCGTTTCGGTTCTCAGATTTTAACTGCTCGACCACTTGCTTAACTTGTTGAACTTCTGACTGCTTAGCAATCAAAATGGCATCTTTTGTTTCAACCACCACCACATCGTCTAAGCCGATAACGGTCACTAGTTTTTCAGTTGCGTTAACATAAGTATTTTGAGTATTGATACCAATCACATCTCCTTTAAAGACATTGCCATACTCATCTTTATCTTCAATTTCCCAGAGCGCAGTCCAACTACCTACATCACTCCAACCACAATCCATGGGTACAACAACCGCATGCCTAGTTTTCTCCATTACAGCATAGTCGATAGAATCATCTGGACATGCTTCAAAAGCTGAATTATCGATTCGAATAAAATCAGCATCATGAGTAGTATTAGTCATCGCAGCTTCACAAGCGGAAAAAATATCAGGACTATGCAAAGCAAGCTCTTGTAAATAAGCACTTGCTTTGAATAAGAACATGCCGCTATTCCAATAATATTGCCCTGTGGCAATATAGTCTTGTGCGGTTGACAAATTTGGTTTTTCAACGAAATGAGCTACATTAAAACCGAATTCGTTGGCTAATATGTCACCACGCTGAATATAACCATATCCGGTTTCGGGAGCCGTTGGCACTATTCCAAAGGTAACTAACTTGTTCTGCTCAGCTAAAGAAACAGCTTGCTTAACTGTTTCACAAAAAGCCGACTCATTTTTAATGACATGATCCGCAGCAAGCACTAACAATATAGGGTCATCACCGTCTTGAACCGCTAACATCGCAGCAAGCGCAATGGCAGGCGCAGTGTTACGTCCTACAGGTTCTAAAATTATACCGCTATTGTTTATATTTTTTAAACGAAACTGTTCAGCTACAGAAAAGCGGTGTTCTTCATTACAGATCACTAATGCGGGGGAGTGAGCAATACCTTGTAAACGATTTGCCGTCGTTTGCAACATTGAATGATTACCCAATAACGTTAGGAACTGTTTGGGAAATTGTTGTCGAGATAAAGGCCACAAACGAGATCCCGAACCACCAGCCATAATTATTGGTAAAATCATATTAAAAACCTTTAATTAAATTTAAGACATAATAATTTATAATAATCTACAAATTACGATAACTTATTTTATTTAACAAACTAGTCTGTCAAATAAAGATAAGATTAAATCAAACTGTGATCATCTAATAGACACTAAGAGTAGAGATATCGTTTTAACATTAAGATAGAGAAAACATACCCTAAAGAACGCATTAGACAGATAATTATCACTAATAAGATTGCGTTCATAAATAAGTAAGGACTACTATAAAACAGAAACAACACCAATAAAACAGTAAAAAATAACACCAACAAGATACGATTTAAAACCCTAATAATTCTAATAAAATCATGTGACGAAGTGAATATCACTTATGTAAAAAAAACCTAACAATAATGCAAAGTTAAGATAGCTACACAAAATCCAACAAAATTACATTAGATTATCAAATCATCTATGTATCAAGTACAACTCAGAAGCTAATTTTTATTTTTTATATAGCTTACAAAAATTGGAAATATTTTTACGCCGTCAATAATATAACGTTTAAACAATCTTTTCGGAGACTGGGATAACCTATAAAGCCACTCTAAAGATAAGTTTTGCAGAAAAACAGGTGCTCGTTTTTCTTCACCACTTAAAAACAAAAAAGATGCACCAACACATAAAGCCACACCAGTAGCACCTGATTCTTTTAATTTAGTAGATAATATTTCTTGTCTAGGGGACCCTACACAAATAAAAATTAATTTTGCCGGATTATCTAAAACAAAATTAACACATATATCAACTTCGTCGTCATTATCAATAAAACCCATAGGTGGATTATAATGATTCACTGAAGCCAATCTATACTTGTCAGTAACAAATCTGATTGTTGCATCGGAACAACCAATAACCGTTATGGGATATTCTTTACTTGATATACTTTCTACTATTCTTTTAGTTAGATCACTCCCTGGTATCACATTACCAATATCAACACGTGCAACTTTAGATAACAAATTTAGAACTCTGCTATCATTTACCGTTATATCAGCCTGTTCATATACTTTTTTAAAATCAGAATTTGAATTTAACCTGACTACATGGTCAACATTAGGAGTGACTACTGTAACGTATTTTTCATTGACGTTTAAAATAAGAGCAGTCAAACTTTCAATAGAAAACCTATTAAAATTAACACCTAAAAAACTTACCTTAGTTAAAGATTCCATTTAACTTTTCCCAACGAAAAAATCAGACATTTTTATTTTCCCAAATAATAAGAAAACAAAACCAACTAAAACTTTTCTTAATGTAATTAAAAATAACGAAACCGAACGTAAACAATGATTTTTCAGAACACCGAAGGAACCTTTGTAATATCTATACTTAAACTCAGCGACAGGATCTCTATGCCCAATTGCATCAGAGTTACTAAATAAAATATTTTTAGATAAAAGCATCGCTCTTATAGCGAAATCAGTATCTTCCCCACCATTATTAATACTGCCAACACCGAAACTCTCATTAAATAACTTCAGTTTCATCACAATATCACTTTTATATATAGTCGTGTTTGAAGAAGCATTTTTAACTAACTTATAGGTACTATGGCTCTCTGTTGAATTTGGAATATCTACAGGATCTGAGCAAAACTTTGTATAAAACAACTGTACATCATCATTCTTTATTAACTTATCGAACCAGCCCCAAAACTCGGTTGGGTACCAACAGTCGTCATCAGGAAAAGAAATATAATCATAATCATCTAACTCATTATAAAATTGGTTTATCAAAAAATTCCTGGCCTTTGATAATGAAATTATTTTTTTGCTATAATAGTACTTAGATAAATAATTGCTTGAACTATTAAGAATCAACTTATTCTCTAGGTGGAAATTCTGAAATAGAACTGCGTGGACGAAGGTCACTTCATTATTTTGCGAAAACAAACTATTAGTTAATCTCAGAAAATCTGAATAATTATCTTCATTGTATATACATGTAGTTAATAGCAAAATTCTCATAAATTAATTCCTAAATAAAAAGCTGGAGAGTCAAAAACAAAATCCATAAACTTACCATAGTAAGAATAAGACGTATAAGTAAGTTTTAGATTAAAATACAAAAATGATAGGGCGAAAGAAACAATAAAAATAAAAAAATCTGAATATCGATAAGCTGACAGCTTTGAACTAATAAAATTAAGCAAAATAAAATAAACCAACCATTTAAAAGAGTCGTAAAACGTCAAGAACCTTAATGGTAGAAATAAACTCGCGTGCGAAAAAAGTAAGGCGACAAAGAATAACAATAAGAACCTGTATATATTCCTATGTCTAGAATCATAAAGAAAAACAACTATTGCACTCAAAGTAAAAAGGGAAAAGTCAATTAACTTAACTATAGCCCCTCGAGACTGGTCTTCTAATTCCTCATAATTACCACTTAGGCTAAAATATGCTAATACATAAATAAATGATAAAATACTGGTAAACAAAAAAACTAATTTGTATGAAATATAATTTAGATTATATAGACAAAACAAAAATATTATGGCGACAATCAATACCGTTGAATTATGAGTTAACACTGAAACGACTGCAAATAAGAAACAAAGCTTTGGTTTTTTTATATACATAAAATAAAATGATAAAACCACTAACGAACTAGCTACTTGCTGCCGAATTAAATTATATGCATTACCAAAGTCATAAAAAACTAACATTTGAAATAAAACTAATGAAAAACAAATCAAAACCGAAACTCGTTCAATTTTGCAAATTTGTATAATGACAAAAGTGGGTATTAGGTAAATAAAGCAATGGACCCAAAAAATATAAAATGGATAATAACCATTAGTAAGTTTACTCGATATATAGACCAATAAATGATAGAAGGGTTCGGTAGGTTTTAGAGAAATATTTGCTAGATCATCCTCAAAAGCACTAGTAAATCCTAATTGATAATCAGCAAAGTTTTTAAAGTAAGAGTAATACCAGGCTAAATCGTTACCAATATGAAAAAAATCTCTGTTGAAATTTATAACAATAAAAAATAAAGTGAGAGAAATGGGAATTGTTTTTAAAAATTTATAGTCATTTGTATAAACAACTAAAAAAGTACAACATATAAAAGATAAAAAGGGTGTGACAAAAGAGAATAAAAATATAAATATATAAAAAAGATACAAATTCAAATCACTAATATCATCATTAAAATTAGCGAGTTCAAAATCATTATTATTTGATAAATTGCTCACTTAACTTTTACCCTTTAACCTATAAGCCACTCTTTTTATAATAAAAGGTAAGCCATCAATAGTTCTTAAGGCATAAAGAAATGATTTAAAAGTAACGAATAGACTACTCTCATCTTTGTTAATCGAGTAAAACAAACGTTTAGTGCCTATAAACCTTTTTATAAAAGTATTTAACCTTGGCATCACAATATAATAAAAACATAATAAGCTCTTCCTATCTGTAATAATACTTTTCAACCTAGCGTAGTCATCTCTTTCTAATTCAAGATTTTCGAGTAATTGATATTCATATTCAAATCTAAGCTTAACGGTCTGATAAGAACAAGTTTTATTAGAAATCCTGTATTCATCGTGATCTACGTGTATGAACGTAGGTTTGTTAAAATAAAATACATTTAAGTCATTTAAGTGTATTTTTAGTATTAGCACATGATCTTGATATTTTTTACAATTATCAAATCCGCCTATAAGCAACAAAGCTTCTTTTCTTGCCATGACCATCGGCGTGTAACAATTTCCATCTTCAAGTAAATCATATGATGTCACGCCTCTAAATTGACAGAAGTCTAACTGATAATTTTTACCATTAAATTTAGAGAACATATCGCTACAACAGACGTCACATTCAGTCTGCTGAGTAAAAAAATCAAGCTTATCTAAAGTTTCTTCAATTAAAAGCATATCATCGTCATCAAGAAAAGTAACAACTGATGTATTAGCAATTTCAATCCCTTTATTACGAGCTATACAAGCACCTGAGTTTATCTCTAATGCGTAATAAAGTAAGTTATTTGAAAATTCAGAAGAAATACTATCAATTAATTTCTTGGTTACAATTTGGTTAGTAGTATTTAGACCATTATCATCAATAACGACAATAAATATTCTTGGATGCATACAAGAGTATATTGATTGTAAAATCTTATCAGCTCTTCCATATGTGGGTATTACAACTGTTAATTTGTTCAAAAAACCACCTTGAAATAAAATTTACTTTCCCAATACAAAATATTTAACGTGAGTATTACTACTAAATATTTTATCAGTCACAATCGGACCTAAAACACCTAACACAAGTCCAATAAGGAATATTATTTCCATATCAAAAAAACCTATTTTATTTAAAATAATACGTGATGAAGCTGTAAAGAAAACATGAAAAAGATAAATAGAAAAAGAATACAAACCAATATATGCAAGTATTCTAACTCTTAACTTTAGTAAAAAAAGAAAAATACATGACATAAAACCTACAATAATTGTCTCAGCTCTACCATCGAAATCAATAAAGATTTTAAATATAAATACAAATGAAACAACCAATAATAACAAATACAATTTATGACTAAAAGATTGATATCGTGTAGTCATCATTCCATACAAAAAAAATGGCAATAAATAAACAAAACCTGAAAGTGAGAAGTAATTAACCTCAACGCCATACAAGTAAATTGATATGCAAATTAAGATTAAAAAACATGATATAAAGAAGTTATCAAAAGCCTTATAATACTCCAATAAAACTACAAAATAAAAAACTAAGAATATTGCTTCTAAGAACCAATAATGGCCTACTGGAATGATATGAATAAATTTTAAATCAATATCACCACCGTTTGTCCCTGGAATGTAATACTGTAAAAGCGCAAATAGCGTTCCAACTGTCAAAAGAGGATAAAGCAGTCTGCTGGTTTTCTTTTTTATAAAAACAAAATAATCAGACCTTATTGGCCGAAAGCCATATAAAACCCCAGATATAAAAGCAAACAAAGGCATTCGAATATAAACAAATAAATCATTAATTTCTCTGAGTAAACCTGTACTTATTTTCATTCCTTGCATCGGTGTTGAACCAATAACATGATAGCTGACTAATAATATACATGCGATACCTCTTAGTGTATCTATTTGCATTTTTCTATTATCTATCACAAACTAACCTTAATTTAATTAAAAATATAAACCACCCTATAAACTAAATTAAGCTTTAAACATTAATGATATTATTTACGCTCATTAAAAAAGCTCAAGTTAGTCGCCACTTTCTGATAGAATAAAGACATCACCTAGCAAATAATTAACAATTAAAAACTTATAACTTCAATGACAACCATTCACAAAATACAGGTTAGCACTTGCAGTTATTCTAATTAATTACTTATTTTAATATTTAAAATACTATGAGTATGGATGAAAGTTATTAATAACAATTTAAGGATAATAAATAAAAATTCTACTTAACAACCATAAAAAACATTAAAGCAACACCTATGAGTGTGGTTAATATTCTTTTTAAAGTGTGCCAAGCTCCTGATGGCAGCAAATATTTACCCATAATATAATAACATTGTATATAATTTACGAATGAACTAAATACGATTGCCCAGCTTAGCAATTCTAAATCGTTCATCAAAACACCAATGACTATCCCAGTTACATTTGTACAAAAAGCAAATAACCCACATTTAAGCATCAAATCAGTTCTACCTGCTGCTTGATAGAAACCGCCACTAGTACTCATAACTATTTGAATTGGAATTGATACGGATAATATTTCTAATAACGGAGTTACTCCATACCACTGCTCACCAAGCAAAATATAAACTATTTCTTCAGATAAAAAACAAATAACAACACCGACGAACAAACCTATTATTGAAATAACAATTATGAATTTATTGTGAAGCGTTTCAAATTTATAAAGATCATTTTTCAACTCCATCATAACAGGCTGTATTGCAGGTGACATAGCAAATGTGAGCAACAACAAAGGATAACGCATTAATTGATAAGCTTTATCATAAATACCTAAGCTAACTGTTCCTAAATACTTACCAACAAGAATATTATCTAAATTTCTTGAAAAATAATTTAAGAAATTAAATCCCGCCTGATGTTTTGAAAAAGCTAGTATTTTGTATGTATGCGATAACTCTTTACCAAACCACGGCATACCTATTTCTGTATTTTTTGAACCTAGAACAACTAAGATGTACTTTATAAATGCTACTGTTAAAGGTTTTAATGATAATGCCCATATAGGCTCTAAATAATACAGTGATACCAATACGACAACAATTGAAATCACTTCAGCTATAGCTTCACATCTAGCTATAGATATAAATTTTTTATCACGATTGAATGATGCTAAAGGAACAATAATAGCTGTATTAAAGATAATACTTATTGCGACAGGAATAACTAAATATTGATATATTTCATTATTATAAAACCATGAAATCAATGGTGATGCCGCAAAAAACAATATCGACACAAAAACACCTAAAATCCAAGTAAAGCTGTATATACCATCACGCATTTCTTTTGGGATTTTAGCTTCATTAACCAATGCAGGCCCAAAACCCATCTCACTGACTAAAGCAAAAAATACTGAAAACACTTGAATAATAGCAAATATACCAAACGTTTCAGGGCTGAACATTCTAGCTAATATCATCATCGATAATAACTGTACAGCATAAACTAAATATCTCCCCGTCATACTATGTAATATTGATTTTATTAACTTTTTATCTATCGTAACCTCAGGCATTTATTACTCTTTTATTATTTTTAAGAACAAAATTCAAATAATAAGTAGCTAACAATCTCAATTAAATAGCGAGTTGACAACATAATATACTTGCAGATTAAAATTAAAAATTTATTAGTTCGATATTCAGTTCAATTCTGTGTTGTATAATTACTTGCTAATTGACCAAGTGAAAACATGTTTTTTTTATAGCTTACAGCAATAACCCATTAATATTTTTATTTGTAAATTACGTTCGTTAGCTATAAGGGCATGTTGAGTTCACTTTTGTATACCGCATTAACCATGCTGTCATACTTGCTTAACTTGAATTATTGTCAATTCTGTTAATATGATTGAGGTATTTAAACGGCTCGACATTCTACTCATTGCTTTCATAACATATTGTGAAGACTAATATTGACTTTCCTGTAAGTGAAAAAATAACCTTAGACTATAAAAAGCGCTATTTCAAAAGTAGCCAAAATATTCTCTCGTATCGATGGCTAATGACGGCATCTGGTGACTATTTCATTGTGATAAACAGCGGTAAATTTTGCCTATTTGGAAATTACCTATTGATATAGCCTATAAATCCACTGATCACCATCAGCTGTTAGATAACAGCTCTAGCCTCCAATCATGTTTAATCGCGAAAGATTTGGACGATATGTTGTCCTGGCAGCTTGTTTATTTTAGCCTTTGCAATACGATCTGTATTATAGGGCTGTACTGCCAGAATAACTTACCGTATTCACATTATAAATATAACAGTAAGACTATTTGACTTTAGTAAAAAACCTCTTTCTCGGCAATTGGATGACGCCAAACATCTATAATGAGTATCGCAGTTATGTTACTCATTATTGAGTGAACATTTGCTAAAATATTGATTTTATTTATTTTAATAGCACTTAGAACTTAGAACTTAGAACTTAGAACTTAAATGAATTATACAATGTACGTAGCACCTGTATTTTTGAAAGTTTGTATCTAACTTTAGAAAATAAGTAACTTTTATTTTTAAACCGACTCAAACCTCCAGGGGATATCATAATATTCTCGTCCACACAAAAAACAAACTTATTAGAACGATTTGCAATTTCAATTGCTTGATTGATATCGCTCTCTACAAAAAGAGAAGAATCACTGTTTTTATAGAAATTAGCTTTATGCGAATAATAATCCGATTGAGCTAGTCGGTCTGCTTTTCCAGGCAAATCTAACATAATCAATTTATTAAATTTAACACCATTTTTAGATAACCAAACCTCTGTTTGTGTACGATACTTTTCTAATCTATTAGTTACTAGATAATCAATTTTATCAGTAGGAATAAATCGTGGCTTTGCATTACATAAAAATTGCACATATTTATCACCATCATCATTTTCTTCATTTGATGGGTCATAACAAAGTACACCATCAATATCAAAACACGAATTAGAAACTACTGGATGGTGATAAATATTCCATTCAAAAACACGAGGTGGCTCAACCTCAGTAAGAACAATATCTACATTTTCATGGTTTTTATGGCTAGAATATACCGCGGCAGTAGTTATCAACCCTTGAAATTTCGTTGGAATTTGTTTTAAAGAATTCAACATTGAATTTCCAGACAAAATACTATCATCAATAAGTAAAATATTTTTTGCATCATGTGAATTTACGATGTCCGTCCCTACATCACGAGTTATACCCTTGCAAAGCTTTTCATTTCTAATAAATGCAGGTAGATCTATACAATTAACATTAAGTAGCAATGAAACCATATAAGATGGAACCATTCCACTCCTTGGGATACCAACAATCAAATCAAAATTCTGAGTGTTGATCTTGTAAATATTATCACTAATATCTCTACTTAAATCACTATATGATTTATATTTCATTAATCCCTCAACAATCAAAACAAAGTCAAATTTTATTTAATTAAGCTAAATACTTATCGATCAATATATTATTTTGACTTTACAAGATAATTTAAAATCCGAGTAGAACCTATTGATTTACAAAGCTGATATTAACACTGCACGTGCCAATTAATCATATATTTATCCGATATAATTTCAATCATTCCCAAACAGGTCTCTGGTATACACTTTATCGGCTACATCACTTAACTCATCTGCAGCTCTATTAGATACAATCACATCCGCATCTGCTTTAAACTGTTCGAGATCACGATAGACTGTCGAATGATAGAATTCATCTTGCACTAATACGGGTTCGTAAATTATAACTTCAACACCTTTGGCTTTAATGCGCTTCATTACCCCTTGAATACTTGAAGCCCTGAAGTTGTCTGATCCTGACTTCATTATTAAACGATAAATACCCACTTTTTTAGGATTACGCTTTAAAATTGACTCGGCAATAAAATCTTTACGGGTAGTATTGGCGTCGACGATTGCGCCAATAAGATTGTTGGGGACATCTGAATAATTTGCTCTAAGTTGCTTGGTGTCTTTAGGTAAGCAATAGCCACCATAACCAAAAGAAGGGTTGTTATAGTGATTACCAATCCGTGGGTCTAAGCACACACCATCGATAATTTGTTTACTGTCCAGGCAACGTGACTCCGCATAAGTGTCTAACTCATTAAAGTATGCAACACGCAATGCGAGATAAGTATTAGAAAAAAGTTTCACCGCTTCGGCTTCACTTGAGTGGGTAAATAAAACTTGAATATCTTTTTTAATTGCACCTTGCAACAGTAAGTTAGCAAAAATTCGCGCGCGCTCGCTTTGCTCACCCACAATGATACGTGATGGATACAAATTGTCGTGTAGTGCCTTACCCTCTCTTAGGAACTCAGGCGAGAACATAATGTTATTGGATGCAAACTCTTGCTTAATCCGTTCGGTATAACCTACAGGAACAGTAGATTTGATCACCATTATGGCATTCGGGTTAATGCTAATGATATCTTTAATCACAGATTCAACTGACGATGTATTAAAATAGTTCGCCACAGGGTCGTAATCAGTAGGTGTGGCAATGATGACAAAATCTGCTTGTTGATAAGCAGTGACTTTGTCTTGCGTTGCCGTAAAGTTAAGCTTTTTGTTAGCTAAAAAGTCTTCTATTTCTGTGTCGACAATCGGTGATATTTTATCATTAAGTTGGTTAATTTTTTCTTTAACGATATCGACAGCTACTACCTCATTATGTTGCGCCAGAAGCATGGCATTTGATAAGCCTACGTAACCAGTACCTGCGATTGCAATTTTCATATAGACAAACATCCTGTTGATCTTAAATAGCTTTTTTATTCAAAACATCCAGAGCATATTGTTAAGTACATGCACTTATGAATCTCGTTAATAGTCAAAGGCAAACATTTAGAGCTGAGGTCGCCAACATAAATATTTAAAGATGACAGCGAAGAGTAAAACCGGCTCCTGCTATTTCATCAATCCATTGGAGCTTCTAATTTGTTGTTCCGGTAATATTGTTAATCCTGAATCGCCCTTTGAATAAAATGACAACAAAGTCTTCAACGAAAAACATGTGAAGATGACGGCGTAAGATTTTAACGGATAGTAAAAAAAGACACGCTACCGCCACTAGATTGCAGCTTCCAGATTGCTGTAACACCTTTTAAGTTGCTGATTATATAGCCTTTATCTTTAATAATTAAAAAGTAAAATGAATCCTTTTTATGTGCTGTATACACAATATAGTTGATGGTGAGTTTTAGGCATTATCGATACCTAAATAAAATCAGCCACCAACAATCATTTTCAGGTGAATTAACAACACGTATGACACCTAAAGTGGTGTAGTGGGATGCAGCGAAACAATAATGATATGAGATCACATCAGTAAACTAACGAAACAAATCATCTGATGATTGGCTTCAACACAGTTATCATTTCCGTCATACCTTGTTTAAAATTTCCCTTTCTACTTTCTGTTTTACGTCGATATTTCTTACGTCAATATGGTTTCATCAAGTATTAACTATAGTTTATACGTTAACTTGATGACTTTTTTTTGACGGTTATTAACGTTTAGTTATTATTCTGGCACTTTTTTATTACATATAAAATCAAACACTATCAACTTACTTCTTTAGTCGTAATTGTACTTGGAGTATGTTATTCAAATGACTTCGTTCATTAATTCGAAAATTTATCAATCAGTCGAAAGTTCTTTTTAATATTTGTTATTGTGATTTTTTTTGCACCAGCATGTAGCTTAGATAAGCAACACGCACTGTTTTTGTGCCTAATATAAACATTAATTTAACCATACAGAATGGCACCTAGTTAATGGATAGCAACATAACAAGACCATCTAAAAAATTAAGCTACTGTTTTAATTAAAAACAAAAAACATATAAAATCTAACACTTAACACTGAAACCTTCCCCACGATTCCTTTCAATCAATCGTTTTGTGGCGAATGCTCGTAACACTAATTTATAAACCTTAAAAACACGTTTCTATATCTATTACATAACAATAAGCGTGCCATTATATTGACACCATCAAAATTCAATCCTTTTAATGAGTAAACTAGGTCGTTATTTAGAACGGTGTTTTTTGTCGTACTTTCGAAGTATGCCTGCTATTAATGTTGTGCCTTTATGCACTCGTTTTGAAATTTCATCATCATTTCATTGTCGTTTAAGCAAAAACTGACTTATGATATTTCTGATTTACAACATTTTGCTAACATCATTACCCTGTAATCACTAACCATAACTGCAGTGGGATTTGCGTATTAAATTCGTGTTGTGTTGCATCGATAGATACCGCCATTGGCTTCTAATCTCAGTGGTATCTTCGGCTGTCTGCATTGCCACAATAACGGATGATTTATTTACTGAGGATTTTTTTAAACTTATCGAGCTGCGCTATAGTTCGGACAGCGTTGAGGACTTTAGTGACTGGCGTGACACTATTAATAAAGGCACTACGTTAGGTGATTATGAGCGCTTGCATTTAGCCAACCAGTTTGCTAATCGGCGGATCCGTTTTGTGAGTGACAGTGACCATTGGCATAAAAGTGATTATTGGGCTACCCCGCTTGAATCATTAGGGACTAAAGGTGGTGATTGTGAAGACTTTGCTATTTTTAAATATTTTACCTTAAAGGCCATGGGTGTGGATGAAAATAAAATGCGCTTGAGGTATGTAAGAGCACTGTTGATTAACGAACCCCATATGGTGCTGATTTATTTTGAAAACCCTAAGGCGATGCCTTTGGTGCTAGATAATTTAAAAACTACCATTTTACCTGCCGACCAACGCCGAGATTTAAAACCTGTATATTCATTTAATGGCCAAGGATTATGGTTAGCAAAGGCGCAAGGTCTTAGTACAGCCAAGCCCACCAGCGGCGGGACAAAAAATTGGACTGATTTAGTCAATCGAATTGAAAACGGCGAATAAACTGAACAAAAGGAACCGGAGTGAGCCATGTTTAAACAAGGGATGTCTTTAAGGTTACAGCTATATTTACTCATAGGCTGTTTGTCTATATTTAGTTTTAGCACAGCGATATATCACAATGTGTCGAATATGCGCAGTTATTTAAACGAGCAACTGAGTTCCCATGCGCAAGGGGCTGCACACAGCTTAGGGTTATCTATGTCACCTTATATGGATGAAGAAGGCTTGGTGATGGCTCAAACCATGACCAACGCCATTTTTGATTCAGGTTATTATCAACATATTTCTTTTACTGATATTGATGGGGTAAAACAGTTTGAGCGGGTCAACCCTGAAAGTAACTTCGCTGTACCTGATTGGTTTATTAGCGGGTTTACCCTGCATCCTCCAGTGATGACCAGTGAAGTCAGTGATGGTTGGCGCATTGCTGGCATACTAGAAGTACAGTCACATGCGGGAACATCGTATTATGCACTTTGGGATCATGCGGTTAGCACATTTAACGTGACACTAGTGCAACTGTTAGTTGCATTTTTGTTGGTATATTTTATTTTAAAAGCAGTGTTAACCCCCTTGAGCAGTATTGTTCAACAAGCCGAGTCGGTTATTCAAAAACGTTTTAGCTTAAATACTGTACGCCCTTTTACCTCTGAATTACGTACTGTTGTTAATGCAATTAACCGCATGGTTGAAAACATTCAACGATCATTTAACGAGCAAACTCAATTGGCTGAAACCTTGTCTAAAGAAGTGTATATCGACCCACACACAGGCTTACCTAATCGCCGAGCATTATTGAAAAAGTTTGAGTCTATTCAGGCTGAGTATGAACGGCATGGGGATCGTTTTTATTTAGGTTTGGTGTCGATGACATCATTACAAGTCATTAATGACAAAGAAGGCTACGGCTGTGGCGATGCATACATTTTACAAGGTGCTACTGTACTAAGTAAGCAAATTGAACAAATGCATGAATCGCAGTTGTATCGTATCTCTGGATCTGAATTTGCCTTTATATCATTGTTAACTGAAGAATCGGTGAAGGTAATCGACACCCAATTTGCTAACTCATTAACTATTGAGAATGGAGAATATTTTAAAAATGGCTTTGCTAAGCACGCTCTCACCCGAGTTAATCACCATGAGTCGTTTACGGATGCAGTTAAGCGATTAGATAATCAATTGGTGCATAATCAGTATTCAGAAGCAGTAAACGGGTTAGTAGACCCTGAGTCGATATATAAAAATCACTCCCGAGAAGAATGGGTGTCTATTTTAACGCGGTTCACTGAATACTTTAAAAACGAAATTAGTCACTGTGATCCAAAAGACTTTTCCATTAAATGTATTCCGTTTGATAAGATTTTTGACTTAATGCTACAACCTGTGGTGGATAATAAACAGACGATATTGTATGTTGAATCGTTTGTTCGCTTCAAAATAAAAGGTGAAACCCTATCGACGTTAGATGTCTTTGCGATGGCAGAACGGCTGGGGGTGATACAAGAGCTTGAGCAAGCTGTCATTTGTTTCATTTTTTACAAATTACAACATATAGAGCATACCCAAGTGGCGATCAATATTAGTAAGCGTGCAATGCATAACCCAGTATTTACCGACTGGTTATTTGATTTATACCAGAAATTGCATAAAACCCTTCCACCACTTTTGTATGAATTTAATGAATCTGCAGCAATGCTTTCTTTAGCCTCAACAGAATTGTTTATTCGCCGAGCAAAACAATCAAATATTGATATTGTTATCGAACGGTTTGGCTCAAATTTAAGTTCATTTTGTTACATCCGTAACTTAGACATTGATTTTGTTAAGATTGATGCTAGCTACGTTCACGATATTGCCGAAGCTGACACACGTTTTTTTGTACAAACCTTGACCCAAATTTGTCATGGTATTGGCATAAAAATCATTGCACCACAGGTTGAATCAGCCACTATAGGTGCTTATTTTACCCTGATGAACATCGATGGCCTACAAGGCAATGGATTGTATGCTGTACAAAATTTGAGTACAATCATTCCTGCTAATACACCCCAGAGTTGGACGTGCACTTTGCATCTAAACGACTTTAGCAATTCACTAGACAACGAGGCAGAATAATGAATAAGAATAAATTACCCATTTTATTAATGTCAGCATTATTGACGACAGGTATATCTGCAGGTGCAATCGCTAAAGACACCTTGTCTGCAAGTGCAATAGCTGATGAGACGTTGATGGCAGGTGAAAAGGCTGAAGAGACTTTAACTGCTAGCAATCAAAATGCACCCATATCAGCGCAAGCACAGCAATTAGCGACTGCAATTCAAGCCGCTAACGGCGATGTAGAACTCATCAAAAAAGCATTAAAAGCGGCTGTAGCAGCGGGCATGAATCCAGATGAGATTTTAGCCATTGCACTTGCCAACGGTGTTGACCCTGCCATTGTGTCTGAAGCAGTTGAAGATACTCAAACTGCAGGTGGTGGTGGATTTGGTGCTGCACCTGCGCCAGCGGGTCCAGGCTTTGGTGGTGGTTCAGGCGGCGGTGCTGGAACAATCTCTAGTAACTAATATTTAGTCTTCTTACCGTTAAATGAACAATAAAAACTCGTGACTGTAAGCTCAAAAAAACAGTGCTAAACGCACTGTTTTTTTATGTCTATAATTCGTCATCCACAAGAGCTGAAGTCCCAGCTCAAAAACGTTACCAGGACGGATCCCGCTGTTATAGCAGCGCAGCGATCTAGCAGGACGAAGTCCGCCCTAGTCTCTAGGCTTTAATCGCTTGCGATCGTTCTTCAAAGATCTTCAGCTATGACTGCCCGTCTTCACTCTAACGCTTGTTCAATATCTGCAATCAGGTCTTGAACATTCTCTAGGCCAACTGAGATGCGCAGTAAGTTGTCGGTGATGCCTGCGGCGAGTCTGGCTTCTGGGCTGTAAGGTGAGTGGGTCATTGAAGCGGGATGTTGAATAAGTGATTCGGCATCACCAAGACTTACAGCGATAGTGAACAGCTTGAGACGATTAACGAAGTTCATCGCATCTTGCTTATCCCCTTTTAGCTCAAATGCAATGACCCCACCAGCACGCTTCATTTGATTGCCGATGAAACGATGGCCTTGGTGGTGTTCTAAACCTGGGTAAAACACTTGGCTAAATTTTGGATGTTTATCTAAATATTCAGCTAACACTTCGGCATTGTCGCAGTGGCGTGCTAAGCGGACATCTAAGGTTTTTAAGCCGCGTAAAATAAGCCAAGCATCATGTGGGGATATAACCCCACCAAAATCTTTCAATATTTCATATTTTAATCTGTGCATGTGCTCTGCATTGCCGCACACAATACCTGCAATCACGTCGCCGTGGCCATTAAGATACTTGGTGGCACTGTGGATCACCATATCGATACCCATTGCCAGCGGTTGCTGCAATAAGGGCGTCATAAAGGTGTTATCGACGATTGAAACTAGCTTATGAGCCTTAGCGACTTTTGCTATGGCTGCTATGTCGAATACTTGTAGATGTGGATTGACTGGGGTTTCGCAAAATATCACTTTGGTATTGGGCTTAATAGCAGCTTCGATTGCAGCAATATCGGTAAAATCGACCAATGTGGTGGTAACGCCTAAACGGGTTAATTGGGTGGTCATTAACGCAAAAGTGCAACCATATACCGCTTTTGATGCCACTAAGTGATCGCCTGCATGTAAATGGGTTAACAATGCACTGGATACGGCTGCCATGCCAGATGCCGTGGCGGCAGCATCTTCAGCGCCTTCGAGTAGCGCCATTTTACGCTCTAACTCTGCAGTGGTCGGGTTTCCTAAACGAGTATAAATATAGCCAGGCTCTTCTCCGGCAAAACGCGCTCCGCCCTGTTCTACGTTATCAAATACAAAGGTGGCGGTTTGATATAGTGGTGTGGTGAGTGAGCCAAAGGCTTCACGCTGATGGCCGCCATGAATGGCTAAGGTCGCTAAATTCCATGTGATGTGCTTGTTATCTTGCATTGCTTCTCCCTGCACCACTTTGTTATGAGTTGTTACCCTCTGTGGGGTGATTTTATGGTGGTCGGGATTTAAGATACAGCGGAATAAAATTTAACCAAGTGATTGTTAAAAAATAACTAAAGTAATTGATGTAAAAACAATGTTACAAACAATTGTTTACATCATTTTTTTAGAGACAGTAGTGAAGACAAATTTTGTGTTATCTACTCGTGTGACTAAGTTAAGTCATTAACTTAGGTCGTTAATATTAGCCATTAGCAAAGACAGTTAATAAAAGCGGTTAAAGTCTATTGCTAACTTAAGTCGCTACCTTAAGTCGCTATCTTAAACCCTAATCGTTAACGGCTAACTTGAATAACTAATGCAAACCGCTAGCTTAAACAGCTAATCAGCACAATTAGCGTGAAAGCGATAACTTCAGCTTTTGCATACCTTGTTCGATACTCATAAGCGGTTGATAGCCTAAGTCTTGTTGAGCTGCGCTAATATCAAAGTAATGACTGGTCGATAATTGCCTTGCTACAAAGCGAGTCATGATGGGTTCTTGCTGTATATTGAGCCAGCCGTAAAGTGTTTCAAGTACCACGCCTGCGGCATAAGCAACACCTGCGGGTACTCGCTTAGTCACTGGCGGTAAGTCTGCACAGGCTAAGATTTTATTGAGCATAGCGGCCATCGTTATAGGCTTATCATTACTTAAAAAATAGGCTTTACCTGCGCACTTAGCCGCGGCCACTAAATCCACTGCAGCCAAAATATGGGCGTAGGCAGCATTGTCGATATATATGGTATCGACCAGTTTATCTTGATATCCCACCAGCTTTAGGCGCCCTGCTTTGGCACGCTCTACCACTCTAGGGACAAGGTGTGGGTCGTTTGGCCCCCAAATTAAATGCGGCCTTAAGGCTGTGGTTCGAAGCGAAGCAGTATTAGCTGCAAGGATATTTTTTTCGGCAATGGCTTTAGACTCACCATAATAATTAAGGTATTGACTGGCGTAAGGGGCTGATTCGTTAATGCCATTTTCATCTGCACCGGCAAACGTCACACTTGGGGTGCTGGTATAAATAAGGTTATGAATATCAAGCGCTTTACAAGCGTTAACAATATTAGTCGCGCCATCAACATTGGGAGAATAAAAACTTTGTTTGCTGCCCCACACGCCGGCTTTTGATGCGACATGGAACACCAGATCACATCCAGTCATAGCCTGCTTGACGCTGTCATAGTCACTAATGTCGCCTTGACGCATATCGACGCCCAGTTCGACAAGCTTGGGATAATGACTTCTGGCAAAGCCAACGACCTCAATACCGGCTGCCAATAAACGCTGACAAATAGCACAACCTAAAAAGCCACCTGCGCCGGTAACAAATACTTTACTAACCGATAGCGCTAATTGCTTCAGTGCGGTTTGCTCTAGGGGGTGTAAATCTGTCAGCGTCATTATTATTGCCTTATAATTACCTTAGTCTCACTTAAGAACGACTTTATTCTTGCCATTGCTTTTGGGCCCATACAGCGAGTTTTTCTCTGAAAATTTTAGCATTATGGCGCACATCGACCGGGAAATCGGGATGAATTAAAAAGCGCCCGATACCTTGAGTATGTGGGTGCTGTTCAGCTAATTGGGTTAACTCTTGAAATAGCGCTTTAGAGGTTGAGCAAACAATACCTTTATGTAATTCGATACACATAACCGGCACTATATCACCGCCCACATCCACGCCAACAATGGCAGAACGTTTAACTTGCAGATGGGTATTAAATACTCGCTCGCACGGCAGTGTATAAAAGCGTTTTAGCCGTTGCTTACCGCGAGTGGCATCAACAATATGACCTTTACGACCGCACATCCACAGTAAGCCATTATCATCAAGATACCCCACATCACCCATGCGATGTTTAACGTGATCACCGTGGTGAATTTTAACGAGTTGGGTGGCTTGCTCACGCTGATAATAAGCCTGGCTGACCATAGGACCGCTCACCACAATTTCGCCAATCTCATTAGCGCCAAGCTTATTCACATCAGCCCATTGTGGTTTTGCCACGTCAGTAACGGCAATAATATCCACACTCACCGACGATATCGGCTTACCAACACAAATACCTTTACCTTGATCGGTTAAGTCACTGGTAGCAAACAACGCATGGCTGCCAATCATACTAATAGGCAATGATTCAGTCGCACCGTAAGAATTGAGCACTTCAACTTGTGAATTGAGCATCTGACTAAAACATTTAATTGAGCTGATGGTCGCCGGCGCGCCAGCTGATATAACTCGCTTAACGCTAGTGAGTTTATGTTGGGTTTGTTCGCCTGCTTGGCCTAAACGTTCCAACAAGGCGGGATTAACAAACATATTAGTGCATTGATATTGCTCGATAGCAGCAAACAAATTAGCCGGATTGGCGCTGATGGGTTTACTGGCATCCATGTCGGGTACAATTGATGCCATGCCAAGTGCCGGGCCAAACAAGGAAAACAGCGGGAATGTGGCTAAGTCACGTTCGCCTGGAATAATACCATAATCGTGTTTTAGCGCACTAATTTGCGCTTCAAACATCCCATGGCTGTATACCACGCCTTTTGGGGTACCTGTGCTACCACTGGTAAATAAAATGGCTGCCATATCATCATGGTGAAGCAATGCCATATCAAGAGGTTGAGCCACATTACGGCCAAATTCAATAATCGTTTCAAGGCTCGTGGCATTGGCTAACCAACGCTGTAAACCTGAGCCGCCCACATTAATAACGTGTTTGACACTGCCTTTACCCCAACCAAGAATGCGCCTTGCGATGTGGGCCTTAGGTATACCGATAAAGGCGTCAGGTTGTGATTCTTCGAAACATTGCTTAAGGTTTTTTACGCCCATACCTGGGTCGACTAAAATCGGAATAATACCGGCTTTAAATAAACCAAAGGTTAATGAGAAAAATTCGATACTTGGCGTCACCATCAACACGGCTTTCATGCCACGCGTAATGCCGTACTGAATTAGCCCTTTAGCAATCATATCAGATTGCTGATGCAAGCTAGCAAAATCGATTTCTTGGTAATCAAATTGGCCTTGCTTTGCCTGCTGAACGGCCACGGCAAGAGAATCTGGAGTATGCTGAGCAGCATATTGTAAGTGCTGGCAAATATTGGCGTTAGCGTGCTTGTCTTTGAAGTTCGTCATGATTAACCATTATTGGCTCAGGTTGAAATGAACAAAAAGGCTCAAAAGAGCCTTTTATTTACTTTTATTAAACCTAGCACATTAGCTTAATTTGTCGCGATGAAATCTTTAATTAAGCCAATCACTTCGTCGCTGGCATCTTCAAGAATGTAATGACCACAATCGGCAAACTCGTGCACTGTGGCATGAGGCATTCGCAGTCGCCATTCCTCTAAAAAATACTTATCAAATACAAAATCTTGTAAACCAAAGCAAATAAGCGTTGGCACGTTAGCAAACTGGCTTAAGCTATCGCCAATGCTAGTGATTAAGTCGTAATTACGATCGCCAGGCTTAAGTGGAATATCTTGCACGAAGCGCAATGTCGAAATACGGTTTTTCCAAGAATTAAATGGCGCAACATAGGCTTCGCGGACATCTTTAGCCATCGGCTTACGTTTAACGCCAACATACGACGCCGCAGATGAAAATGCATTCAAACCGCGCACTAACAAGGTGCCAAGTAAAGTGTCGCGGCAAACCCATAATGCCCAAGGAAACGGTTTGGTTTTAGGTAAATGAAACGCTGCAGTGTTTAAACACACAATGCGCTTGATGCGCTCAGGGTGGCGCGCCGCAAAGCCCATACCAATCATGCCGCCCCAGTCGTGAACCACTAGCGTAATATTTTGTTTTACATCAAGGCTGTCGAGCAAGGCTTCTAAATCATCAATACGGTTAACTAAGGTGTAATCGTATAGTGGATCATCCGGTTTATCTGATAAGCCACAACCAATATGGTCTGGCACAATACATTGGTGCTGACCGCTCAGTGCGCTGACTAAATTACGGTAGTAGTAACTCCAACTAGGATTACCGTGCACCATCACCACGGGCTCGCCTTGGCCTTCGTTTATGTAGTGCAATTTATTGCCGTTACGATCTAAAAAGTGACTTTTAAATGGCAGCAAGTTGTCTAGCATGATGCATCCTGTTAATGATTTTTATAATGAAATTCAAAAAACTTAGCGCAGCCAATGGCTTACCACTTAATTCCTAGCATCATGCAGTTTAAACCACTGCCAATCCCTAAAAAGCTGACTTGGTCGCCAACACGTAAAAAACCTTCATCATGTGCAATGGCAGCCGTAACAGGCAATGATACCGAGCCCATGTTGCCCAATGTTTGATAGGTGGGATATTCTTTTATGTGGGGGATATTTAATGCATTTAGCACTTGCCGACGGTTAGAGGCACCCACTTGGTGACAAATGACTTTATCGACCCGTTCGACGACCCAATCTCGTTGTTCTAAAAAATGCTCCCAAGTGTGCTTGGCAAGCTCTACTCCTTCTTTGAGTAAAGTCACGGCATCGGTACGCATAAACTCGCGATACAATAAGTGCCCAGCTTCTTGTAAGCCCCATTGACACAATTGGTGATGTTCTGGTGCAGACAAATGACTTGCACCCAACAGCTGATGTTGACGAGTGGTTTTAAGCGGCAAAGTCCCATCGGTTAAAATCACCGCTACAGCGCCTGAACCACCGGTTAATGTGGCCAATGACTGAGCAAAATTTTGCATGGTCGGCTCGGCTAGCATGTGGTCAATGGTTGCATCCACAATGTCTCGAGCCGATTCGCACGACACAACCATACCCGCTTTGATTTGACCAAGCTCGATTCGGTTGGCTATATCTAAAATACCCGACAACACCCCTAAACAGGCATTACTGATGTCATAAATTGCCGTGTCTTTTGACACGCCAAGTTCAGCAGCAATACGGCAAGCGGTCGCAGGTTCGTGTTGATCGCGGCACACCCCCGTGTAAACCACGGCACCTAAGTCGCTGACATCAATACCGGTTTCATTTAAGGCTTTTTGCGCAGCGGCAATGGCACCGTCAGATAAACGATGACCTTTTGGCCACCAGCGACGCTCGGTAATCCCGGTTAATGCGGCAAGTTGCCCCATAGGAATACGAAACTTTTGATATAGCGGTGCCAAACGAGATTCTAAATCGCTACTCGACACTACTTGCGGTGCTAGCTCATAAGCCAGACTATTGATAAAGACGCGTGAATATTTCATTAAACCGTATAATTCGCTTCGCTCTAGCAAGCCAAAAAGGCACTAGAATAGTTGATATTCGTTATTAACCCGCCATTTGAACAAGAATGGCTTAATTATTCAATCAAAAACAGCAAGCCAATGCGGTAATTTGGATGATTTTTTATGGTTAAACTCTATTGTTTAATTAACCAGTTTGTTAATTCTTACAGTTTTAATAAAAATAAACCAGTGTAAACAATGGCTTAATTTGTAAATCTGTGACCAAGACTACTATTCGATTATTTTAATTGCTTGGATCAAGGCATTTCGTGGCGTAACACTGTTTGCACAAAATTCAGTCAGCGCAACTTGATATCCCTGCTCTTGTAAAAAACAGACACGATCGAGCAATAGCCAATGCTCTATCGTGCGGCGAAATAAATGTGCCACTAAAGCGATCCGCTTGGTGAGACGTTGTCGCTCAATCCCAAGGTGAAAATAATGGCTCAAATTAATAGCATTAGGTAGTAATAATTTCTTTTGATTTGCAGCCCATTGGCAAAAGTCGCTAAAACTGCCGCTAAGCTGACTTTGTTTAATGGTCGGCACCGGCAAATAAGCATCTATGCCCCGAATATCACGCTGCAGGCTGTCAAAACCCAAACGCCATGCCACTTCTTGATGGCGCGATACTTGTTGCTTGGTGCTGGCAATCACACTTTGCTGTGACGGTAGTTGTAAATTATGACGCGACAAGCGTAACTCACTGACCTTTGCTAAGGCCGATAGCGGTTGATAATGTGAATGCTCAATTAAATGATAACAACAGGGTGAAATAGAAATCACCCGCGTACCTGCCGATGCTGCTAGTTTGAGTAAACGAATGTGTAAATCACCACAAGCGTGCAATGCAATGGCATGTTGATCAATTAACAATAGCGGTTTACTCGGGTCGATTGGCGCAAAAGCATCGGCACAAATAAAGGTTTGTGGTAATTGCCATTGTTTGGCAATAAATTGGCCTTGTCTGCATAAACTCGCTTGCCACTCAAGACTTGTCACCTCAATGTGTTGCTGCTTAGCCACCAAGCGGCCCAAATGTCCTTTACCTGCGCACCACTCTAAGATAGGTAACCTAGGTAACTTGGAGTGATGCTGTGGATCAACTTGATTCGCAAACATGATGATTTGTTGCCACTTTCGGCCTTTAATATGGGCACTGAAATGGGCTAAATCATTATTCTGGCCTTTGCTATGTGGCTGTTCACCGCTAGGCAAAGATTGAGAGTTTATTGGGTCAATAGCACTTGTAGGCGAAGTGATGACTAACAAGCTTAATTGACTAATTAATTCATCAACCTGTGGAAGTTTGCTCTGTTTAATGTCGCTAATCAAGCTTGGCAATAACATTTCGACAAGCTGTTGCTGATCCATATCAAGGATATCTATTTCAGTATCATCAAGCTGCCACACCTTTTGAGCTAAATGTGGATATTCCTGCTGCCAAGGTAAGTGGTTACACTCAAATGCAACGAGCTGCCACAAGGGTTTTAGGGCATTCAAAAGTGAGTCGACTGCGTTAAAGGTGTGTTGATAATCGATTGCTGACATATCGTTGCTTATTGTTAACCTTCACTCATTGAAATGATAGAATGCGGGTCTTTAGATACTCGTATTGGAATTGTAAACTATGCACTCACCTTGTGTCGCCCGCTGCGGCTTAAATGATGACAATTATTGTATGGGCTGTTTTCGCCACGTCGATGAGATTGTGATTTGGTCACAAGCAAGTGATGCGCAGAAAAAGCAGATTGGGGATAGCCTAGCCGCCAGAAAACAACAGTTTTTGGGTGACAGCAACAAGCAAACTTTATCACGGGCTAAATGGTTGGAAGCTGAAAAGCGCTTAAATGAAAACGTTGAGATAAAGCACGGTGACTAGCGGTGACAGGCGATTACGAGCGATACAAGCCTAGATGCTAGGATGGACTGCGTCCAGCTAGTGCGCTTCGCTTCTATAACAGCGTTAAAGCGACCAGCTGATCCCTGCTCAGAAGTATTACCACAACGGAACCAGCCTCTAGCCTTCTGTCTTTTGAATTTGATTGTATAGCATCTCGCCGCGAAGTGTCCTAGCGTCTAGGCGGTTGCAAGTGATGGCGAGCGGTGACAGGCGATTACGAGCGATACAAGCCTAGATGCTAGGATGGACTGCGTCCAGCTAGTGCGCTTCGCTTCT
>NZ_JBEOPI010000035.1:0-46134 GCF_040309905.1 Shewanella sp. CAL98-MNA-CIBAN-0140 | reverse complement strand
CGCTTAGCTCAGCTGGGAGAGCACCTCCCTTACAAGGAGGGGGTCACTGGTTCGAGCCCAGTAGCGACCACCATATAGCTTTACTGTTAATCTCATCAAATTATCTCGCTGCATCTATCAAACCCCCTAAGCTTTACCATTTTTTTGTACATCAATTATTTTTGTTAATTGCTAAGTCTCTAATGTAGATGTTTTTGTTGGATTGGGTTATCTCGGCAAACCGCAATAAAAAACCACTCAAAGTTGAGTGGCTCTTATTAGTTTTATTTTAATAATTTAAGTACTTAATTAATCTAACCCTAAAAACCCTCCAGTTTGATGGGCCCAGAGTTGCGCATAGATGCCACTGGCATTAATGAGCTCTTGATGGGTTCCTTGTTCAACAACACAGCCTTGATCCAATACGATGAGTCTATCCATAGCCGCAATCGTTGAGAGTCGATGCGCTATTGCTATCACGGTTTTGCCTTCCATTAATTCATAAAAGGATTCTTGAATCGCTGCTTCAACTTCAGAATCGAGTGCTGAGGTTGCCTCATCAAGCAATAAAATTGGCGCGTTTTTTAATAATACACGTGCAATGGCAATTCGTTGACGTTGACCACCTGAGAGTTTGACTCCACGTTCGCCAACTTGAGCGTCAAGACCTTTATTACCAAATGGGTCAGTTAAATTTTCAATAAACTCTGCCGCTTGTGCTTGAGTGATTGCCGCCATTAATTGTTCATCACTTGCATGGGGATCGCCGTACAAGATATTTTCACGAATTGAACGGTGCAATAACGACGTATCCTGAGTCACCATACCAATATTGGCGCGTAATGAATCTTGGCGAATATCCGTTATTGGTTGATCATCAATGAGTATTTCACCTTTCTCCACATCATGGAAACGCATTAGTAAGTTCACTAAGGTCGACTTTCCTGCGCCTGAACGTCCAACCAGACCGACTTTTTCCCCCGCTTTAATGTTCAGGTTTAGCTGCTCAATAACGCCCGTTTTCTCGCCATAATGAAAACAAACTTGATTAAAGTCTATTTTACCTTGATTAACAATAATGTCTTTGGCGTCGGGTTTATCTTGGATAGCAATGGGTTTAGATAGCGTGTTCATACCATCGGTCGCCGTGCCAATATTTTCAAAAAGTGAGCTGATTTCCCACATGATCCATTGTGACATGCCATTTAAACGCAACGCTAAACTCACGGCTATGGCAATGGCGCCAACCGTAATCGCACTGTCAGCCCATAACCAAATAGACACTGCGGTGATGGTAAATGCTAAAAGGTAATTGATGATTTGTACCAAAACATTAATTATCGTCACCAAACGCATTTGGCCATAAACGGTTTTTAAGAAACGCGTCATACTATCTTGGGCATAGTCGGCTTCTTGGGTGGTATGTGAGAACAGTTTTACGGTTGAAATGTTGGTATAACTGTCAACAATACGCCCTGTCATCGTTGAACGAGCATCGGCTTGTTCTGTGGATATTGCTTTTAGCTTTGGCACTAATTTCCATTGAATCAAGATATAAGCAGCCAACCATAGGAGCATGGGTAACACTAAGCGCACATCAGCAGCGGCAATCATCACGAGCATAGACGTGAAATACACTAAAATATACATCAGTACGTCCAGCAATTTCATTACCGTTTCACGTACCGCAAGCGAGGTTTGCATGACCTTTGTGGCTATTCGTCCAGCAAAGTCATCTTGATAGAAAGAAATACTCTGTTTGAGTAAATAACGATGCGCTTGCCAGCGAATGGCCATGGGGAAGTTACCCAAAAGCGTCTGGTGCACGATAGACGAATGTAGCCAAACAATCACAGGAATGACCACTAAGACAACCACCGACATGGTAATTAACGTCGTGCTTTCATCTTGCCACAAAGTTTGCGGGTTTTTGGTCACTAACCAATCGACTAATTTGCCCATAAAGCCAAACAGTGATACCTCCAACATCGCCAGCACCGCCGTAAGCACCGACATGATAATTAATGGCCTACCAAATCCGCGGGTATAATGGCGGCAAAATGCATATAAGGTATTGGGTGGCTGACTCGGTTCTTCTTGTGGTAATGCTTGGGTCAATGATTCAAAAAATTTAAACATCTAATGCTCTAACTTCATGGTGATAGTTCTGCTGACTAGGATAACGTAAAATGGCCAAATGTAATCGGTTAAATTGTTACATGATACGAAACGATTGAGTTCCGTTTTCCGCTAGTCGTGGTGGTTGTGTTTCGGTAAAGTAATCACTTAAGTACGCAGTGCAGGGAAAATGGTTCAGTTTTCGATTGAACCTGATTAACGTAAAGAGGCTAGCGAGACTAATGGTACAGATCCACAGCGATTGTAATGTTGCAGCACAGATTTGCCGGCAGGCTAGATTAAGTCGTGACGCTCGCTTTGATGGTCAATTTTTTACAGGGGTGCTAACTACAGGTATCTATTGTCGATCAATTTGTCCCGCGCCTGCGCCTTATGAGAAAAATGTGCGTTACTTTGATTCTGCTGTAAAAGCAGCTAATGCTGGACTGAGGCCTTGCCTTCGATGTCGACCAGATAGTGCACCAAGCTCATTTGCGTGGTTAGGGACTCAAACAACGTTAATGCGGGCAATAAAGTTGATTGAGCAAGGCTTTTTAAAAGGCGACAATCCAGGAACTGTGGTCAAGCTGGCAGAGAAACTAGGTATTAGCAGTCGGTATTTGAATAAACTCTTTAGCCAAGGATTGGGTACATCCCCTAAACGCTTTGCGTTGTACCAACAGTTGATGTTTGCCAAACAGTTATTGCACCAAACACCATTATCGATGACTGAAGTTGCCATGGCTGCGGGTTTTAATAGCATCAGGCGGTTTAATGAAATATTTAAACAAGAATTACGATTAACCCCAAGTGATTTACGCCAGAAAAGTCGATCCTCAACGAATGTTATTCACCCTCACAAAGATAACCACGTGAGTACTTATATTAAACCAATAACATTAGCATTAGCCTACAGACCACCCCTCAATTGGGCGAAGATGTTGGCTTTTTATGCCTTTCGCCAAGTCGACAATATGGAAGTAATTGATGATATTTCTGGCCGTTATGGTCGAACGTTTTCATTTGATGGCGTGGAGGGTTTTTTTTACATTTCAGCTCATAAAGATAAACCCCAACTTGATGTGAGTATTTACTTAGTTGATGCCAATGATATTAAGTTTTTACACAATATAGTGTTGCAACTTCGTCGCATGTTCGATTTAAATGCCGACATGGATATAATCCAGCAGGCATTATTACCCATCATCGAATTAGGAGCCAAAATTGATAGTGGTTTGCGTATTCCTGCCGCGGGTAGTGTGTTTGAAGCTGCTTGTCGAGCCGTTTTAGGGCAACAAGTGAGTGTCCTGCAAGCGACTAAATTATTAAATTTGCTGGTCGAGCATTATGGTACCTCACTGGTAATTGATGGTAAAACTTGGCGATTATTCCCGACAGCAGAAGCAATCGCTAAGGCATCATTAGATGAACTTAACATGCCTGGTGCGCGAAAATTAGCCTTAAATGCCTTGGGGGAATTTGTGCATCAACACCCAGATTCTATGCCTGATGATTGGCTTGCGGTAAAAGGTATTGGCCCGTGGACAGTTGCTTACGTTAACATGCGAGGCTTGAGCGATCCTGATGTTTTTTTGAGCTCTGACTTAGTCATTAAAAATCGCCTGCATGCGTTACATGAGCAATTGGGTAAAGCCATTGAAACACCTAAATCATACCTAAATATTGCCGCTGAGATCGCAAAACAAGCATCACCGTGGGGCAGTTACTTAACATTTCAGCTTTGGGATAACGATCCTGTTATTGCAAAAAAAGGATAATATTATGCCCCAATTTGCCTTACCTAAGCGTCACGCTTTAGTGACAAGTCCTGTTGGTTTACTCTCGCTTAAAGCCTCTGAGCATGGGTTAACGCATTTACAGGTTGAGGATCTCGTTCAAATAAGTTCAACAGTAGAAATTCAAACTCAAGTTACATTGCAGCAAAGTGGCATAGTGCATGCTCAAACTTTACTGTTACAGGCTCAGCGACACATTGATGAAACTGTGTTCCAGTTAGCTGAGTATTTCGCTAAGCAAAGGCAACAATTTGATGTGACCTTAGCGCCGAAAGGGACAGTGTTTCAACAAGAGGTTTGGCAAGCATTGAGTCAATTAACATTCGGTCAGCGTTGCAGTTACAGTGATATCGCTAATACTATTGGGCGACCTAAAGCCGTTAGAGCTGTGGGGGCTGCAAATGGTGCTAATCCAATTGCCATTATCGTCCCATGTCATCGGGTGATAGGCAAAGGTGGTAAGCTCACAGGTTATGCTTATGGGCTCGACATGAAGCAATGGCTACTCGACCTAGAAGGGATTGACGAAATTAACTGATTTATCTGACTGCTGCGCCAAAGTACGTTAAAATGACCGATTGATAACCTTTTTTTGAGCGCATTTGATACATGACCCAAGCTTCTTTAGTCACGACTTTTGCTGAATTTGGCCTGCATACCCCATTGTTGGCAAGATTAGCTGAGCTTAATTATATTCAGCCTACACCAATCCAAGCTGAAACCATTCCCAGTACGCTAACCGGTAAAGACTTACTGGCGGGTGCGAATACAGGCTCAGGTAAAACAGCGGCTTTTGCTCTGCCGATTTTACATCAATTAATGAATCGTCGGGCAACATCATCTGCTAAAGGTAATTTTGTGAGTGCATTAGTCTTGGTACCCACACGGGAATTAGCCAAGCAAGTTGCTGACAGCTTTAAATCCTATGCGGTTCATTTAAATGGTGACATTAAAGTGGTTGCTGCATTTGGTGGCGTATCGGTCAACACTCAAATGTTAGCATTGCGTGGCGGCGCGGATGTGGTAGTGGCAACCCCAGGCCGTTTACTCGATTTAGTCTCTTCTAATGCACTCAGGTTGTCTCAAGTGTCAACGTTGGTGCTTGATGAAGCTGACCGTATGCTAAGTCTTGGTTTTACTGAAGAATTGACTCAAGTACTCAACTTCCTCCCTAAGCAAAAACAAACGTTATTGTTTTCAGCGACTTTTCCTGATGAAGTTCGTCAATTAACGCAAGCGTTGTTAGTGGACCCACTTGAGATACAATTACAAAGCGCTGAGACGAGTACCTTAGTGCAGCGTGTAATGACGGTTAACCGTGAAAAAAAGACGGCATTACTTGCACACTTGCTACAACAACATCAATGGCGCCAAGTATTGATCTTTGTTAGTGCCAAAAATAGTTGTAATCATTTAGCTGAAAAATTAGCTAAACGTGGTATCACTGCAGAAGTCTTTCATGGTGATAAAGCCCAAGGCGCGCGAAGTCGGGTATTAGACGGTTTTAAAGCGGGTGAGATTCAAGTACTCATTGCGACAGACATTGCTGCCCGTGGTCTCGATATTGAAAAATTACCTGTGGTAATTAATTTTGACTTACCGCGCAGCCCAGCAGATTATATGCATCGAATTGGTCGCAGTGGACGTGCGGGAGAAATTGGTTTAGCGTTGACCTTATTGTCTCATGACGAGTATCATCACTTCTGTGTAATCGAGAAGAAAAACAAAATTCGCCTTGAACGTGAACAAGTTAACGGATTTGAGGCTGATGATGTTGTGCCTGAAACCGTACTCGAACAACCTAAACCAATGGCTAAGCCAGAAGGTAGTGGTAAAAAAAAGCGCAAAAAAGTAGCCTCCGTTAATATTGGTATTTGGGCTAAGAAATCTGATTAGTAGTAGGTAATATGAAAGATATTTTTTGGTTAGTTGATAAGCAAGTCGCAGGCCGTAGTGGTCCAAACAAAGATGCATGGGACTTAGCTGAATTAAAGCAAGCTGGTTTTGCTGCTATCGCATCATTAAATAATGGTGAAGGTTGTGATGTCGATGCTATGGCAGAATTAGGCTTGCGTCATAAAGTGTTTAATTTACCTGATAATATGCCACCTAAACCACAAGATTTAGCCATTTGTGCTGAGGTATTACCTCAGGTATTAGCATTCATTCGTGAATGTGAAAGTGAGCAAAAGGCAATATTATTGCACTGCAGTTCGGGAATTAATCGTACTCAAATGGTGATGGCTTATTATTTGATGGAAAACGGTGCCGCCCCTTTGCATGCTGTTAGCCAAGTCAGAAATGCCTGCGGGTTAGCGTTTGATGCTGAAGGCTGGGATCAATTTGTTTATGACGTGCTTTACGAACTGCAAGCCGCTTCGAACTGATTTATTTGAGTTTTAGCCTCATTGTTTTAGATCTCATATTATTAGGGAGACAATTGATTGGATCTGTAACTGATTAAATCAATTGACTCCCTTTGTTGTTTTTACCGAACATCTCCACATTCCCGAATGTTATATTCAGCCCTCTATCCGATATTCATCGGCAGTTAAGCTTATTACAGTGGCCGTGATGATTTACATTGTAGGCGGCGGAACATTTCAACTATTATCGACTATGCCCGTTACACTGGCTGTTTGCCGAGAAAAGAGCATTAAATACTACAAGCCTGTTTTACATTGCGAGTAAGCGATATCTCTTTTACCAACAGTGGGGTTTGATTGAGTGTAAATCGAATATCATCTAGTAATAGCGGAACTGATCATCGGATGAATTGCTAATTTTGTGATTTGTAATGATATTTGCAGATAAAATAGCTGGCTAAAGTTAGTCTATATTCTGACGATAAATGTTATAGTGAGGCTGATTTCAGTCTTCAGATGAAGGGGTAGTGATGAGTCCGAAAACGAGCAAAGCGAATCAATCGCAGGGTCTATTACTTTTTAAGTTAAATCAAACACAACTGTTTGCTTTAGGTACTTTAAAAATTCGTGAACTTGTGCCGTTTACTCCTTTAAATAAAATTCTGCACTCTCACTCTTCCATAATGGGTGCAGCCACTATTCGGGGGATGACTATTCCGGTTATCGATATGGCTGCTGCCATTGGTTATAAACCTGTGACCGAACAAGAGCGTAAAGATTGCCACATCATTATTACTGATTGTCAGCGAATGGTGATAGGTTTTCTTGTGCGTTCAATCGATAAAATTATTGAGTGTAACTGGCGTAATATCGAGGCGCCTTCCAGCAACTTAGGTAAAAATGCCTTTCTAACCGGTGTAACTCGTTTTGATGATCAGTTAGTTCAATTACTGGATGTCGAATTGTTACTATCAAAAATCTTTCCTGATGATCCTCTTCGTAATCGAGCCATATTAACCGATGTTCAACGTGAAAAATTAACACCATTACACATTTTACTGGTGGATGACTCAAAAGTGGCCCGTAAACAGCTGTCTGATGCACTAGACTCGATTAACATTGCCTATCAAGTGACGGCAGATGGTCGGGACGCACTAGATATTATGCAACAAGCCGCTACAGACCGAAAACCAATTGATTTACTGGTGAGTGATATTGAAATGCCTGGTCTTGATGGTTATGAATTAGCCTTTGAGGTTAAAAATAATCCCGAAATTGAACACGCGTACATTATTTTACATACATCATTATCCAGCGAAATTAGTGTCAGCCAAGCTAAACAGGTCGGAGCCAATGAAGCATTAACTAAGTTTGATGCTCAAGAGTTAATTGAAGCGATGCTTAGAGGCGCTCATGCATTACAGTCTGCTTAATATTTAATAGTTGTTTCTCTGTTAGTATTTCATGGCTTTTAACATTGATAACAATTTTGCATCAAAAAAAGTGTAACCATTAAATTAACGTTTACTTTGCGAACGATGGTTGAATTTTTTTACTCATTTGGCATCAAGACTAGACTTATTACACACCATCCTGATATACAGCTATAAGGCTTTTACAGTGTCAGTATACACGATGTTCACAAGGTAATGCTTAACGTTAATGAGGGAGTGCTATCCCTGAAAACGAATTGATTGAAGTGTATTTATTGAGTGTGAGTTAATTGCACATCAATAAGTAAAATGAGCAGGGTGTTTTCAGTAATAGCATTGTTATTATCGATAATGTCATGAGTATCGTAGCATACGTGTTATATCACTATATGTTGTAAGGTGGTTAACGTGGATGTTACCAGTATTGTGATGTTTCCTTTTTAAAGATAAGCAAAATCTTGATCATAAAAAGCCATAAATATAATAATCATAGGTTAAACAATGAATCAAAAAAAATCTCTGTTAGCTCGTATCGCTAGCGGTAGCCTCGTGCTACAAATTATCAGCGGGATCATTTTGGGCGTGATTCTGGCAAGTATTTCAACAACGGGTGCCAATAGTGTGGCTTTTCTGGGCTCACTCTTTGTGGGTGCACTGAAAGCCATTGCGCCGATTCTGGTTTTTGTTCTGGTTGCATCATCGATTGCCAATCAAAAGAAAAATAGTCAAACCAATATGCGCCCGATTATTATGTTATATCTTCTGGGTACCTTTGCTGCGGCATTAACGGCGGTATTATTCAGTTTTGCGTTTCCAACCACCTTACTGCTAACCGCAGGCATTGAAGGCTCTAATCCTCCTCAAGGGATTGGCGAAGTTATTAATACCTTATTATTTAAAATTGTCGATAATCCGGTTAACGCATTAGTAACGGGTAATTATATTGGTATTTTAGTATGGGGAGCAGGCTTAGGGATAACCATGCATCATGCCAGTGACAGCACCAAGCAAATGCTTTCAGATGTCAGTGACGCTGTATCAAATATTGTCCGCTTTGTGATCCGTCTAGCGCCGATAGGTATTTTTGGCTTAGTGGCTGCTACGTTTGCCGAAACAGGTTTTGAAGCACTAGCAGGTTACGGCCAGTTACTCATGGTACTCGTGGGCTCTATGTTATTTATTGCCTTGGTTGTTAACCCAATTATCGTTTATGCCAAAATCAAACGTAACCCTTATCCCTTAGTGTTTAAGTGTTTACGCGGTAGTGGTGTTACGGCATTTTTTACTCGTTCAAGTGCTGCCAATATCCCGGTCAATATGGCCTTGTGTGAAGAGCTAAAACTGCATAAAGACACTTATTCGGTATCGATTCCATTAGGTGCCACCATCAATATGGGCGGCGCTGCTATCACCATTACGGTATTAACCTTAGCTGCAGCTCATACTTTAGGTATCGAAGTTGATTTTATGACGGCATTGTTATTGAGTTTGATGGCTTCTGTTTCAGCTTGCGGTGCTTCAGGTGTTGCGGGTGGTTCGCTATTATTAATCCCACTGGCGTGTAGCTTGTTTGGTATTTCTAATGATGTTGCGATGCAAGTTGTGGCTGTCGGATTTATCATTGGTGTGATCCAAGATTCTGCAGAAACCGCATTAAATAGTTCTACTGATGTGATCTTTACTGCTGCAGCGTGTGAAGCTGCTGAAGCAAAAGAGGCCTCTCAAGCCGGCTAATATTGTAAAGATATATTGATTGAAGAAATGCCGACGCGATTGAGTCGGCATTTTTTTCATTTAATTAGCTGCGAATTAAAATGGATGCTGACTAAAGAAAGTCATCTCGACTTGGCTGTAAGGGTGGGTAATCGTTAGCAATTGCGCATGTAAATTTAAGCGCTTACTGGCATTAATTGTCTCCGTATCGCCATAAAACTCATCCCCTAAAATGGCATGACCAAGCGACAGCATATGAACCCTAAGTTGGTGAGTGCGACCAGTGTGCGGTTTCAGTTCCATCAAGGTTGACTGTGGCCTATGTTCAAGCACTTGGAAGTAGGTCAACGCAGCTTTGCCAGAGTCGGTGAGCATTTGGAATGGTGGCGAATCAGGATTAGGCCCAATGGAGACGTTTACTTTGCCTTGTTGTTCATTGACGTAGCCCATGACTTCGGCAATATACACTTTTTTAGCTTGGCGATTTTGAAATTGAATTTTTAAATGCGATTCTGCTTTTTTAGTTCGAGCAAAAATCATGATCCCAGAAGTGTCACAATCTAAGCGATGGATCAGAATGGCTTCAGGATAGCTTTGTTGCAAGCGAGTGATTGCCGTATCGTGTGTGTCAGGTGAACGTCCTGGATTTGATAATAGGCCTGAAGGTTTATTGATGACGATAATGTCACGGTCTTTATAGCGTATGTCCAACCATGGGATCGAAGGAGGTTGATAAGTAAAGATGTGCATTATGAGTTATTCTCTTTAATTGAGTCAGATTCAGGTATTCGTATTACGAAAAATTAACGTCGCCAATACTACCGCCGCGAATACTAACAAAGTTTTACTCATAACAAAAAATCAATTGTCCAGTTGAACAGAGGCGTTTAACTAAAGGCGGGTGACCAAGTCGCTAACCACAAGCGCAATGACATTCCCCAACCGCTGGTCACGCCTGAGGTAACAAAACGGATATTATTGTTGGTATCAATGATATAAATAGCGGGTAAAGCCATTGCACCCCATTGTTGGCTTAATAACGCAGCCTGAGGTTGGTATTGTTGATTGATCACTTCAAAATCATAATGATGTTGTTGCATAAAGCGACTAATTTCAACATCAGATCCTGAAGCTACCGCAATGGAAATAACCTGATAATCTTGATTAAGATTAACCGAGTTGACCATAGGAGAGGTCACTTTGCATACCGGACACCAAGTACCCCAAAAATAGATCAAGGTGGGTTTATTGTTGGTATTCATCGGTCTGATATTTATTTGCGTGTTAGCAGAGGTTGAGGTAAACAATGATATGGGTTTATTGGCTATCGTGTGGGCTTGAATTGGCGTGGCGATACCTGTTCGCATATCTCGTTGTAAATAACTGGCAAGCGTGAACAATACCACTGCGATGAGTATTATATCGCGAAGGCTAGTTAGCCAAAACCGCCCGGATGTGAGTGTGGATTTTAGGTTAGTTAACCATGATGTCATACTTAATTAACTCCATTATTGCTCGGTGTTAAGGTAAATATTCAGCTGGAGTTTTACGACTATAAACTTTGCTATAGGCCATTAATTGCGGATAAAAGGTTCTAAATGCAATTTCAATATCAATATAAATCTTATCAATATCGTTAATGGCATGATCAAACAGTTCCGGTTTTGATAAGCGACGACTCACACCTTTAATCGCTTGATCTAATCCTTGCCTTGTTTGGTAACTACTTAACCAATCTTGCTCAATAATTTGTGGCGCAATTGCCTGTAATGTCGGGGGTAATTCAGGTGTCGTGCTAAGTTGATGGTATGCTTTTTGGCAAAATTCATCCAATGGCTGGTGATGATACTCTTCCCAATAAAACGCTAAGTAATGATCAAAGACTAAATCAACCAGTATCGGTGCAACGCGGCGTGAGGTTTTAGGGAATAACTTGAGTAAGTCGATAATAATTTCATGGCTGTCAGTAACTTGGTCTATCTGACGGTGAAGCCATATCCCTTGTTGCAGATGTTTTGGATGTTGCTGTATATTACCTTTTGCGAAATCGCCCGACAAATTAGCGACTAGGTGAGTGTTGCTGATGTCGGCTAAATGTAAGTGAGCTAAAAAGTTCATAAATTGTACTTCTAATTTTATTATTTTACAGTATGATACTAACCGATTGTAACAAAGCGTTACGAAGTGGCGAGTGTGTAGACCTAATGATAACGCTTTATCGAAAAATGTCATTGAGTATTGAGCATCTCTCGTTGTGACGGCTAGAGGTCAGTGCTTTTAAAGGGTATAGGATTAATTATAGGGATCAAGGATGATGAAAGATTGGTTTAAAAAATTATTGGGCAGGTCTACAGCGACCAAAAGAAATAAAGTATACATCGACATGCGTTATGAAGTGCATTCATATAAATCGAATGAAATCTTTTACGCTGCTAAGCCTAAGCCTAAGCCTAATCCGATTACTAGCGATGATCTCGACACTGAGATCATAGAGCAAAAGCCGACAACATAATCAGTAAACTTGATCTTAACCTTTGCTCGCCATAGACTAGCGGCCGTTTTTACTGTTGAGATAATACTATGCGTGTTGCAGATTTTTCATTCGACCTACCAGATGAGCTGATTGCTCGCTATCCGACAGCACAACGCAATGCCTCGCGTTTACTCACGCTAAGTGGCGAAAACGGTGAGCTTGTTGACAAAAAATTTACTGATTTACTCAATATGATCAATCCTGGTGACTTGATGGTGTTTAATAACACTCGAGTCATACCAGCGCGTTTATTTGGCCAAAAGTCCACTGGCGGTAAGCTTGAGATCCTCGTTGAACGTATGCTGGACGATAAACGTATTTTAGCCCATGTTCGCAGCTCTAAATCCCCTAAAGTTGATACCCTTATCGATTTAGACGGCGGATACCAGATGAAAATGTTGGCGCGTCACGATGCCTTATTTGAACTTGAGTTACTTTCTGATAAAACCGTATTAGAAGTGCTTGAAGACGTCGGTCATATGCCTCTGCCGCCTTATATTGATCGTCCAGATGAAGATGCTGATAAAGAGCGTTATCAAACGGTATATAACCAAACACCAGGCGCTGTTGCAGCACCGACCGCAGGTTTACACTTTGACGACGCTATGCTGGCTGAACTAAAAGCTAAAGGCGTCAATATTGCTTTTGTGACATTACATGTTGGCGCGGGTACCTTTCAACCAGTACGGGTCGATAATATTCTGGAGCACAAGATGCATTCAGAATGGGCAAACGTTCCTCAAGATGTCGTTGACCTCATTGCGCAAACTAAAGCCAACGGCTATCGCGTCGTTGCCGTTGGCACGACGTCTGTTCGTTCACTTGAAAGTGCAGCTCGTGCCAGTGGCGATGGTCCACTAAAAGCCTTCAGTGGTGATACCGATATTTTTATTTACCCTGGCTTTCAATTTAAAATAGTCGATGCCATGGTGACCAATTTTCATTTGCCTGAGTCGACATTAATCATGCTATTAAGCGCTTTTGCCGGTTTTGATGAAGTGATGAACGCCTATCAGCATGCGATTACGCAAAAATATCGCTTTTTTAGCTACGGTGATGCAATGTTTGTGACGAAAAAAGCCCCCTAAGCAACGAATTTGATTTAAAATACTCGCCCACAGTAGTGGGCGTTTTTTTGATTTAATGTGTCAGTAACCTTGAAGCAGTAAAATTCGCCCTCATTACTATAGAAACTAAACGAGTCAGACTGTTTATCTGGCAAGGTGATTTATGAAATTTGAATTAGATACAACAGATGGTCGTGCTCGTCGCGGACGTCTTATTTTTGATCGTGGCACTGTTGAAACGCCTGCATTTATGCCAGTGGGAACTTACGGTACGGTAAAAGGTATGACGCCTGAAGAAGTGCGTGCTACCGGTGCCGATATTTTATTGGGTAACACCTTCCATTTATGGTTACGTCCTGGTGAAGAGATCATGCGTAAGCACGGTGACTTGCACGACTTTATGAATTGGCAGCGTCCTATTCTAACGGACTCAGGTGGATTCCAAGTGTTTAGTTTGGGCGACATCCGTAAAATCACTGAAGAAGGTGTCCATTTCCGCTCACCAATTAATGGTGAAAAGATTTTTTTAGATCCAGAAAAATCAATGCAAATTCAGAATTCTTTAGGTTCTGACGTGGTAATGATTTTTGATGAATGTACCCCATATCCTGCAACACATGACGAAGCGCGTAAGTCGATGCAAATGTCACTGCGTTGGGCAAAACGCTCGCGTGATGAATTTGACCGCTTAGAAAATCCAAACTCTTTGTTTGGCATTATTCAAGGTGGGGTATTCGAAGATTTACGTGATGAGAGTGTAAAGGGTCTTTTAGACATAGGTTTTGATGGCTATGCCGTTGGTGGCTTGGCTGTGGGCGAGCCTAAAGCTGATATGCACCGTATTTTAGAGCATGTTTGCCCGCAAATTCCAGCTGACAAACCACGTTATCTAATGGGTGTAGGTAAACCTGAAGACTTAGTGGAAGGTGTTCGTCGTGGCGTCGATATGTTTGACTGTGTGATGCCAACGCGTAATGCCCGTAATGGCCATTTATTTACCAGTGAAGGTGTGATTAAAATTCGCAATGCACGCCATCGTGATGATACAGCAACATTAGACACTAAGTGCGATTGTTACACTTGTAAAAACTATTCACGTGCTTATTTGTACCATTTAGATCGTTGTAATGAAATTTTAGGTGCGCGTTTAAACACCATTCACAATTTACGTTATTATCAAATTTTGATGGAAGGTTTGCGCGGCGCAATTGAGACAGGTACATTAGACGCCTTTGTTAAGGAGTTCTACACCAGTCTAGGTCGTGAAGTACCTGAGTTAATCGATTAATTTTAGCTAATAAGAAGAGAGAACTATGTTTATTTCAAATGCATATGCAAGTCCAATAAGTGGAATAGCCGGTGGCGAAACCATGCAATTAATTTTCATGCTCGTCATGTTTGGATTAATTTTTTACTTTATGATTTTCCGTCCACAGTCAAAGCGTGTTAAAGAACACAAAAACCTAATGGCGTCGATTTCAAAAGGTGATGAAGTGTTAACCAGTGGTGGCATTCTCGGTAAAGTGACCAAAATCGCTGATGAAAGTGATTATGTGTTATTAGCTATTAATGATAATAACCAAATCACGATTAAAAAGGATTACATCGCAGCGGTATTGCCTAAAGGTTCTATTCAGTCGTTATAAGCCAAGAGGGCTATGGTGTGTTAAATAAATACCCAATGTGGAAAAACATCATGGTGATGCTTATCATCGCCGTTGGTAGTTTTTATGCAATTCCAAATTTGTTTGGTGAAGATCATGCAGTACAGATCGTCGCGACTCGCGGCGCTGAAGTCACTGTATCGACACAAACGACTGTCGTTGATCTATTAGAGAGTCAGGATATTGCCGTAAAGCGCGCCGAGCTTGAAAATGGTCAGTTATTAGTTCGCGTACAAAATCCTGAGCAGCAGTTGGTGGCGAAAGAGGCTATCGCTGAACTACTTGGTCAGAAATATACCGTTGCGTTAAACTTAGCACCGGCAACCCCAGCATGGCTTGAAGCTGTTGGTGGGTCGCCAATGAAGCTAGGTTTAGACTTGCGCGGTGGTGTTCATTTCTTAATGGAAGTGGACATGGGCGAGGCGGTCCGCAAAATGGAAGCGGCTAAAATAGCTGATTTTCGCAGTCAGCTTCGTGAAGAGAAAATTCGCTACGCCGGTATTCGTAAAACCCCGAAAGGGATTGCGATTAAGTTTCGTGATGCTGAAACGGTTGTCGAAGCTGAGGATTTTTTAAAAATCCGCAGCAATGACATGACCTATACCGATGCGAGTAGCGGCGATGAGTTTATGCTTCTTGCTACCATGAGTGATACCTACCTTACGCAAATTAAGGAAGAAGCACTGAAGCAAAACATGACCATCCTTCGTAACCGTGTCAACGAGCTTGGTGTCGCTGAGCCTGTCGTACAACGTCAAGGCGCAGAGCGCATTATTGTTGAACTGCCAGGTGTACAAGACACTGCTCGTGCAAAAGAAATTTTAGGTGCTACAGCATCAATTGAATTTCGTATGGTTGATGACAAGGCGGATGTAAGTGCCGCGGCAAATGGTCGTGTACCTGCCGGTGCAGAAGTGTACAAACGTCGTGAAGGCGGGATTGCCGTATTGAAGAAAGAAGTCATGCTCACTGGCGATCATATCACCGGCGCGCAACCGACTTTTGACCAATACAGCCGTCCACAGGTTGCGATTAATCTTGACGCCGAAGGCGGCTCGATTTTCTCGAACGTTACCAAAGACAATATCGGTAAGCCAATGGCTACATTGTTTATCGAATATAAAGATAGTGGTACACGTAATCCTGATGGCACAGTGAAAATGACTAGGATTGAAGAGGTCATTTCGGTTGCCACTATCCAGGCTCGTTTAGGTCGTAATTTTGTGATTACGGGTCTTGAGCACTCTGAATCACAGAGCTTAGCGTTACTGTTACGTGCCGGAGCGCTTATTGCTCCTATCACTATCGTAGAAGAAAGAACGATTGGTCCAAGCTTAGGCGCTGAAAATATCCAAAACGGTGTTCAAGCAATGGTTTGGGGCATGGTTGTTGTGCTTATATTCATGATGATTTACTACCGTGCGTTTGGCTTTATTGCCAACTTGGCATTGATGGCTAACTTAATCATGGTTGTTGGTGTGATGTCGATGATCCCTGGTGCGGTGTTAACCTTACCTGGTATTGCTGGCATGGTATTAACGGTGGGGATGGCAGTAGACGGCAACGTGCTTATTTTTGAACGTATCCGTGAAGAACTCCTAAACGGCCGCAGTGTACAACAAGCCATCCATGAAGGTTATGGTAATGCGTTTTCAACCATTGCAGATGCCAACATTACTACCTTTATGACAGCGTTAATTTTATTTGCTGTTGGTACCGGTGCGGTTAAAGGCTTTGCTGTTACCTTAATGATAGGTATCGCGACTTCGATGTTTACAGCCATTATTGGCACACGCTCAATCGTGAATGCGGTTTGGGGTGGTAAACGCGTTAAGTCATTGTCTATCTAAAGGAGAAGTTGAATATGTTTCAGATATTTTCAGTAAAGAACACCGTCGACTTCCTTCGTCATGCAATGCCTATCAGTGTGATGTCGATGATCTTAGTGATAGCCTCATTTGTGTCGCTGGGTGTCCAAGGCATTAACTGGGGATTAGACTTTACCGGTGGTACTGTTGTTGAAATGGAGTTTTCAGCTCCTGTTGACTTGAGTGCTTTACGCGCGAAGATGACTTCAGCGGAAGCTGAAGGGGCGGTAGTACAGAACTTTGGTTCCAGCCGCGATATATTGGTTCGTTTACCGGTAAGAGAGACCTTAAAAAGTGATGTGCAAGTAGCTGCAGTATTAGCTGCTGCTCAAACTATTGATTCTGCTGTAATTCAAAAGCGAGTTGAGTTTGTTGGACCACAAGTGGGTAAGCAATTAGCAGAGCAGGGTGGCTTAGCGGTTATTGTTGCGCTTATTTGTATTCTTATCTACGTATCATTTCGTTTTGAATGGCGTTTAGCAGCAGGTTCTGTTGCGGCGTTAGCCCATGACGTTATTGTGACTTTAGGGGTGTTTTCGGTATTACAGCTTGAGTTTGACTTGACTGTATTGGCAGGTTTATTGACGGTTGTAGGTTACTCACTTAACGATACTATCGTGGTGTATGACCGTATCCGTGAAAACTTCCTTAAAATGCGTAAAGGTAGCCCTATAGAGGTTGTGAATACCTCAATCACTCAGACCATGAGTCGTACTGTGATAACCACAGGTACTACATTAGTTACCGTTATTGCGCTGTTCTTAAAAGGCGGCACAATGATCCATGGCTTTGCGACGGCATTGTTATTAGGTATTTTTGTTGGTACATACTCATCGATTTTCGTGGCCAGTTATTTAGCCGTTAAATTGGGTATCAATCGTGAGCATATGTTACCTGTAGAGATTGAAAAAGAAGGTGCAGATCAACCTGCAATGATGCCTTAATAGGCATGATTAATATCAATCACTAAAAATAAACCCTGGCTTTGCTGGGGTTTATTTTTTTATGACCAGGTTATTTCTTTGTTGGCTTAAATGAACTTCACAGGCAGCGACTAACGTTTTGTACCACTGAGTGTGTGGATCGATTATCAATGCTTCCCACCCATCACAGCCTAGTATGTCAACGGTGCTAAAAAGCAATCCAGACGGCGTGAGCTTGACCGTGGTTCTAAACGTGCCGATATCAGTATCTAAACGAGAAATGGTTACCTTAGTCATGATATAGGGTGATGGTGTAATCAGCTTGACCATTTTCGGTTGAGGTAAACTCTCCGTGGCCAAGATAGTGTTGCAGGTTATGGGTCCCCGAGTCCGCTATTACGCTAAATTGGCTTTGTGCAACGCCTTGTGAAAATAATCCATCATGTTGTAATACTAATGTACCCGCTATCTCGGGGGTATTTATGGTTAAGTGCTCTATCCCTACAAATACCGCAGAGCCATCTTTTTGATACGACATCACACAGCGGTTCTGTGCAGCACCACTGATATCACCAGAGTAAGTTTGGGCAATTTCTGCAATGGTTTGTTTGCTGCTATCATCATGTTCTGCATAAGCAGTTTCATTCCAAGCAGTGATTTGAAAGATACCTTTTAAGACTATTTTTGTCATCTAGCATCCCATTAATGATGTTATTGAGTGCGAATGACTCATACAGCGTTAAGATAATCATTGTTTATGATAAATGTCCAATTTATAAACAGTACTCGACAGATTTTGATTGAGGCAGTAGGATGAAATTAATTTGCCAGCAAGAGCAATCACGGTGGATAACGCATGGAACAACGAAAAGTATTATTGGCCGGTGGTAATTTATTACAGGCTCACACATGGAAAGGGCTACTGGAAACCAGCGGAATAGACGTTGATCTTAAAGGTGAAGCTCTCATTGGTGGTGTAGGAGGTTTGCCGATTGAAATGCAGACGGTTGAGTTATGGGTAGCAGACAGTCAACTTGTCGCGGCACAAACGCTACTGGATGCACATGATATCGAACAGCCTCAATGGCAATGTGTTCAATGCCATGAAATAAACGAAGGAAGTTTTGAATTGTGCTGGCAATGTAGTTCGCAACAAAGTGAAATGCATAACGAATAAGCGCTTGTATAAGATTATTTTTTTCTTAAACTAGTGAGTAAACCACTTTTAGGTTTATGACGTATGTAGTGCTAATTTGTCGCTAATGAGTGACTTTACTTTACTTAAGGAAACCCTATGCAAGCAACCCCAGCATTCGCCAGTTTGGTTGATTCTGTTATGCCTCATGTCACCTTGTTAACCATTGAACAATATCAACAACAAGATCAATGGCTATTAATTGATGTACGAGAAGATAACGAGTGGCTGCAAGGTCATTTACCCAATGCCAAACACTTGAGCCGCGGCATTATTGAACGCGATATAGAGCATCGTTTTCCGGACAAAAACACCCCGTTATTGCTTTATTGCGGCGCGGGTCAACGTGCAGCGTTATCGGCCTATAATCTACAACTTATGGGCTATACACAAGTCGCTTCAATGATTGGTGGGTACCGCGCTTGGATCCAACATCAATTTCCTATTGTTGAAGACTGAGTAGATTAATGCAATATTTCCCATTGTTTGTGGATACTCAAGGTCTACAGGTTTTAGTCGTTGGCGCTGGTGAGGTCGCCACGCGTAAATTGGATTTACTGTCTCGTACTGATGCTCATATTCATGTAATAGCGCCTGTGATCGCTAATGACATTGAAAACTATCATACCCAAGCTCGGATCCAGTTGTCTCGTCGTGAAGTGTGCCGTGATGATATTGCCAACGTCGATATCATTTACCTCGCCACTGCCGATGAGCAGTTGAATATGGAGTACGCAGAATTAGCGACTGAGCGTGAAATTTGGGTCAATGTAGTCGATAATCCTAAGTTTTGCAGATTTATTACGCCTTCAATAGTGGATAGAGGCAGGTTAGTCGTTGCCATCAGTACCGCTGGCGCCGCGCCAGTTTTTGCTCGAACTATCCGTTCACGACTCGAAACGATGTTACCGTCATCGTTAACGCCTTTATTTGATTTTGTTGCCAGCAAGCGAGAGGAAGTTCAAGATAAATTACTTGCAGGTAAAGATAGACGTTTGTTTTGGGAACGATTTTTTACCACTAACCAAGATAAATTTGATACGTTAACCGAGCAGCGTTTCCATAACGCTTTTCAAGATTTTAGCGTTAAAGGTGACATTATTCTATTAACTGAGGATACGCCAGCACATTTATTGCCTATCGCAGCAATGCCCTTGCTACAGACGTTAGACGTTGTCTTCAGTGATAACCCGCTTGACAGCGAGTTTAATGAGTTATTAAGGCGTGATGCAAGCAGAGAAACGCTACCATTATTAAGTGATATTACCCATCAATATGAACATGGAAGTCGTATGTTAATAGTGTCTTCTGTTGCAAAAGTTGCCCAGTTAAGTGCGCATTTCCCCATGGCCAAACATCTACGCCCTGGCGCTATTTAACCCGATAAGTACGATGTCCTATTATGCCGAGTCTACTTTGTAGTAGACTCGGTTTTTTTATGTTAGTTGGAACCCTTTATGGCCGCTAAAGCTACCGTTTTTAAAGTATTACTGCAGATAGCAGATATGGATCGTCATTATTATGCCGATCATCAATTTACCTTAGCGCAACATCCCTCTGAAACGGATACCCGTATGATGGTTCGTTTATTGGCGTTCGCCTTAAATGCCTCTGAGTCATTAGTGTTCAGCAAAGGGTTAAGTGTTGATGATGAAGCAGAACTTTGGGATAAAAATCTAACGGGTGAAATCGATCTTTGGGTTGAGTTTGGCCAAGCTGATGAGAAGTGGCTCAGAAAAGCCTGTGGTCGCTCAAAACAAGTCATTCTTTATACTTACGGTGGCAGAAGTGTACCGATTTGGTGGCAACAGAACCAACAAGCGTTTACCCGTTACGATAATTTAGCTGTGATTAATCTTCCTGAAGATGCAGTGAAACAAATGGATGTATTTGTTAATCGAAATATGACATTGCAAGTGAGCATTAGTGAGGGACAAATATGGTTGTCGGATGCAAACAATAGCGTATTAATCGAGCCTGAAACCTTAAAATGATCGAGATTGCACCTAGTGGTCATTATCATATTTACGACCACAAAAAAGTGAATTTAACCTTAATTTAGCAAAAGTTAATTAAATTTAATCAAAAGGGTCTTGTACTAATAAAAACACAGGCAGATAATTAATTCATGTAGTGGACATCATGAAAATATATAACCAATTAATATATATGGTTTTTTGTTTCTTGATGGTTGTTGATTAAGGATGTTATTGTGAAGAAGTTAGCCCTATACCCAGTAGAAAAAATTGATGAATTAACCTCTCCTGATGTTCATGAAGATATATCAGTACTATCTTCAGCGCTAAATGTGTTCACTGACTTTAAGAAAGTGACTCCGCTGGTTATTGAATCAAATACATCCGCTGTTAACGTTGAACATTTAATGCAGAAATCTCATGTTCGTCTTAAATTAGTGATCGATAATGCAGATCGATTTATAGGTTTAATCAGTTTTGAGTCTTTACATAATCAAGAGATATTAAAACGTGTTGCAGCCGGGCATCAACGTGAGCAATTAAGTGTAGCGGATTTTATGATCCCTAAAGAAGACCTTAAAGCGATTGATTATGAAGATTTAAGTTATGCAAGAATTGGCGATGTGATAGAAACATTAAAATCTGCAGGACAGCAACATTGTTTAGTATTAGACCGTGTAAACCATGCTATCTGTGGTGTGTTGTCTGCTAATGATATTGCTCGGCGATTAAAACTTGCTGTCGATGTGAGTACGCCCAATTCATTTGCTTCAATATTTGAAGTTATTTCGAATAGTCAGCAGCCATCAGTGTTGCAATCACCGCAGCCTCATGTTTAATCTATAAATAATAAAAATAGCCACATCACGTGGCTATTTTTGCGTTCAATTGAATATATTATTGAAAGCTTAAGCTCCAAGTGTCGATATATCCGCTGTCTTGGTTTGCATTATCAACGGCTTTTAATGTCCATATACCACTTGATTCAACACCTGCCATATTAGCTGTGTAAGTCTGGGTTAGGTTATCGGTTCCGCCACCTGTGTTGTTATGAATAACAACCGTTTGACCTGTAGGGCTAACTAACTGGATTTTTAAATCGCCGATATAAGTATGAATAATCCCGATAGACACCGATACCGTTCCTGAATCGCCAGTGCGGTTAACATTTATAGGGCTGACTATGCCAGTAGTATTATTATCTGGAATAGTATAATTACCCGTATTAGTGTAGCTTGCTGGACCTCCAGTGTTACCACCACTCGTATTACCAGCAGTGTAATTAGCGACTAAACTGACACCGCTAAATGCACTGTAACCTTGTACCATCACATAATAAGTACCAGATTGAGGCGTCGCAATTGGGCAAGACTCTGCATTACCACTTTTCCAAGGACGACAGTCATAACTGCTGCTGGTAGGTGATGCGCCATACTGCACATACAAGTCAGCATCGCCTGTACCACCACTCATGGTAAAGCTTAAGTCTTTTGCACCTGTTGGCACATCTAACGAGAAATATAGTTCATCACTTTTTGCACCAGCTAAACCGGTTTTAACAGCGCCTTTTTCAAGTACACTGTCTCCAGATCCGGTTCCCGGATCGGTTGGACCATTACATGATTCGTCTAGATAAGCTTTTGCTGCAACGGCATTAATCATCCCGTAACCTGTTTGGTTATCACGACCCGCAACGCTTAAGTCATCTGCGGTTGCATTGAGTGCAGCACGCACTTGGCTAGCGCTACATTCTGGATGATAACTCCACACTAATGTGGCGACACCTGAAACATGCGGCGTTGCCATTGAAGTACCATTATAATATGCATAATCTCGGTTCCCTTGGTTGCTCACCGTGGTTGATTGCCCCAACTTGGCTTTAAGAGCAAGCCCTGTTGTCCGATCGATAGAAACTGAAGGCACTGTAATGTCACTATTTGCATCAACCAAAAATGGATTTTGTAAGCCAGGTAACGCACTATTACTGTAAACAATGATCCCAGCTGCCCCAGCATCTTTACAGGCTTTGGTTGAGTTTATTTCTGGATAGCTTGAGCCTTGATTGCCGACTCGCTCGACTAAACAGATTTTGTTACTCATATTACCGCAGTTAACACTAGTACCACTCACGGTACATTCTGCCAGTGTGGCCGTTGCACTTGCGTTAATAGGTGCAGCAGTGTAACTGCTTCCAGATGGTGTCAGACGGTTATGCGGCACTACGCCATTACTAAAATACGACTGAGCACCAATGGTGATATCGGCCAAACGTCCTTCACCAACCGTTACGGTTGAAAGAATCGCTTCACCGGGGCCGGATATTTCAACTTGATCTGTATATTGTGAAAACGCGGCATGATCCAGATTGCTATCAACCGCTGCCACCGACATCACACCGTCGTAAGATGCTGGATAGCTGTAACTACTGTCTCCTGCGTTGCCTGCTGCTGCAATTAATAATACCCCATTATTATAATGATTATTCAATGCATTACGCTCAGTAGTAGTTGAACCGCTGCCACCTAAACTCATTGTGACTACATTGGCGCCACCTGAATTAACACACGTATCGATAGCGGCCACGAGTGATGATGAGTAACCCCAGCCAGCTTCGTTAAACACTTTTACCACATGAATATTGGCATTTTGGTTAGGCATAACCCCGACCACACCTTCGTTATTTGCAATTGCCGCAATAGTACCTGCCACATGGGTTCCATGGGCATTATTGTTACCTGGTTGATACCAGTTTCCTGTACCTGAGTTATTGGTTCCCGTAACGTTGTTTGCATTTAAATCGTTGTGGCTACGATCGTAGCCAGAGTCGATAATACAAATAGTGCGATTACCTGCTTGGCTGTCACTGAGTACTGTCGCGCCAACAAAGGTTTGTCCCCAAGGTGTTGTTTCTGCAAGTAGTCTACGTGGTGAATCCTCTTCAACATATTCAACATCTTGGCGTAAACGCAATGCTTTAATCGAAGGCGAGTCGAGTTTGACCGAATAACTATTGCTACGACCAACGCGTTTCATTTCTCGCGCTTTTACGCTGTTCAAGGCGCGAAATTGACTGAAGACTTCATTTGAGCGAGGCTCATAAGACATGCTATTTGTTTCTGATTGCACGTCCACATTTTGTACTGCAGAACTGTCGCTGAATGTTTGTGCTGCGTTGTCATTTCTAAACTTAACAATATAACGTTTTGGTAACGGAGATTGTTGTTCAATTTGTTGGTTAGTTGCAGAGAGTTGCAAGGGGGTCGGAGCAGCATTGACTTGAGTTGAAATGGCTAACGCGAGTGCTGTCATGCTAAGCACGACAGCTGGGTTTTTATGCTTTTTCATATTATCTTCCATGTTACGAGGGTGACGTAATGTCTTTTATAATTATGTTTTATTGATAAGCTTATTCTGCCTATCTGTATAAAAGGTAATCACTTTTTCGGTGCATGTAAACAAGATGTTAACTAGTGTCGTTGGTAAACGAGTGGCTTAAACTCTACTATATGAATATTTATTTGTTATATTTGAATTAAAAATCATATTGCCGCCCTAAAATAGAACGTTATCTATCTAATTATAATCGAGTTAATGTTATAATCCGCTTAACTTAAAAGTGAATAGATAAAGCTGTATATGCTAATAAATAATTAACTAATACTAAGTGTAAACAATACTTTGCGGAATGATGAATATGGAACGATACTGATAAAAAGAGTGTATTGATACTAGGGGGTTAGGCAAGGCAAGCCATTAGGTTATTGAACTTAAAACCACAGTAATAGACCTGTGGTTTTAGACTTGGTTGATATAGCTGATTGCTAAGATTATCGTGATGACATCAAAGTGTCGAAACCGCCAGCGTTATAGGTGTTGCTGTAACCTTGTTTTACTAATGATTCCTGTGCAATACCACTACGGCGACCGCTATGGCAATATAATACAAGGTCAGTATCTTTGGCCAAGTTAAGTTTTGCAAGTTCTGGCACTATTTGATCAAATGGAATGTTAATCGCACCGTCAATATGCCCCGCAGCAAACTCTTCAACAGTGCGAACATCAATTAACGTGACACCGCGATCTATTTTTTCCCATGCAACGCTAGGCTCTTGCTCTGTTGCCCAAGTTGGCATTATTGCTGCCGATAACATGACTAATAGCGCCAATATGATTTTAACAGACAAGAGCATAGATTTTTTAAACACAATAATTTCCTTGTTATTTATTTAAGGCTATTTCTGCCGCGGTTTTGATCCCAAATTTTTTCATGACCATTGCCGCAGGACAAAAGCCTGTGAAGGCACTCTGGAATAGATTAGCGCCTACAAACACGGTTAGCCAGACAAAATGTGGACTGACGGTTGCGGTTAACACAATGGATAATAAAACCATGAAGCCTGCAAAGGCCATAATACTTCTCTCTACTGACATATCGAGCTCCTTATTGGGCGTTGCCCAGTTAACAACATAATCTTGTTACTTAGCTGTGATAACGAGTTTATTTTTCATCACCGAAAAATACAATACGGGGATCACCACTAACGTTAAAATGGTTGAGATAAAAATTCCAAAAATTAAACTGATGGCTAAACCGTTAAAAATAGGGTCATCAATAATGAATAATGCGCCAATTATTGCTGCTAATGCAGTCAACATAATCGGCTTTGCCCTTACCGCACCTGAGTGGATCACGGCTCGCTCTAAGGGCACTCCCGCAGCCGTTTGTTGATTAATGAAATCAACCAATAAAATAGAGTTTCGAACAATAATGCCTGCTAATGCAATCATGCCTATCATTGACGGTGCAGTAAATTGAGCGCCTAACAAAGCGTGTCCAGGCATAACGCCGATAATGGTTAATGGAATTGGCGCCATGATGATTAACGGCACGATATAAGATTTAAATTGACCCACAACGAGTAAGTAAATCGCAATCATACCGACGGCGTATGCAATGCCCATATCACGGAAAGTTTCATAGGTGATTTTCCATTCACCGTCCCACAAAATGGAAACGTCGGTTAATCCATCTGGCTGATTCACCAGATTTTGTTTAATAGGATAACTTGAGTTACCTTGTTCATTTTGTTGATTAATTTGACTGACCATATCAAACATGCCATAAAGTGGGCTACCTGTTGGCCCTGCCATATCGGCAATAACCATTATCATAGGCACCATATTTTTATGAACAATAGGTGCATTAATCACTTGTTGTTGCACCTTAACTAATTCTGTCAGTGGTACTGTTTCACCTGATTGAGTCGGTAGGCGTAATAACAAGACTTGCTTTAGATCTACTTTAGCGGCTTCATCAAGCTGTAATCTAATCGGTGTGGGATGAGCTAACTGTGCTTGATGCAAGTAACTGACGTCCTTACCATCCACGGCAGTGCTGATCGTATCCACAATACTGGCGTAAGAAACACCCATTAAGCTGGCTTTATTTCGATCAATGACCACTTGCCACTTTTGTTGTTGCGCAGGCAAATAAATATCCATATCAACAACGTATTCGGTATCTCTGAAACGTTGCAATAAGTCATTGGCTGCTTGTTCACGTAACTCGGTGTTAGGCGCATAAACCTCAGCAACTATAGGTGACCAAACCGGTGGGCCTGGTGGTACCTCAACAATTTTGATATTGGCTTGATAACGTAGGCCAATTTTTTGCAACGGCTCGCGTACAGATGATGCAATGGTATGACTGTCGCGGTCTCGATGTTTTTTATCCACTAGATTGACCTGAATTTCACCGAGCTCTTGGCTGCTGCGTAAAAAATAATGACGAACTAAGCCATTAAAATTCATAGGTGCATGGGTGCCCGCATACAACTGTAAATGCTCAACTTCTTCTACACTGCTGAGATATTGACTGAGATCTTGCAATACTCTTTGAGTTTGTTCCACAGGGGTGCCTTCAGGCATGTCGACCATCACCTGAAACTCAGACTTATTATCAAAAGGCAGCATTTTTAGTACTACAGCTTGCATTACAGGCAAGGCGATAGCGAAGGCAATCAATAATACGATCCCTAAAGCCAAGCCTTTTCGCGCTTTTGGCGCATGTTCGCCGAGTAAAAAAGGACTCATTATTCGCGTAAATAGACGTGTTAATCGATTGTCTTCTTCTACTGGTACGCCTGTGTCAGTCGCTTTATTGTTTGAGCTATGTGACTTTTTATGAGGTTTTAACAATATGCGGCTTAACCATGGGGTCATAATAAACGCGATTAATAGCGAAATAATCATTCCCATACTGGCATTAATCGGAATTGGGCTCATGTATGGACCCATTAGTCCGGATACGAATGCCATTGGCAATAGGGCGGCGATAACGGTGAAGGTGGCTAATATAGTTGGCCCACCGACTTCATCAACGGCATGAGGTATGAGCTCGCTTATGGGTTTATCACTCATTGCCATATGCCGATGAATATTCTCTACCACCACGATGGCGTCATCGACCAAGATACCAATGGAGAATATAAGTGCGAACAATGAAATTCGGTTTAGGGTGAATCCCCATGCCCAAGATGCAAATAAGGTTATGGCGAGAGTAATGATAATGGCTACACCAACGACGGCAGACTCACGAAGTCCCATGGTGAAAAATACCAGTAGTACTACCGCAGATGTGGCAAAGATCAATTTGAAAATAAGTGTATTAGATTTATCTCCAGCGGTTTTACCGTAGTTGCGAGAGATAGCGACATTGACATTATCGGGAATTAATACGTTATCGACAGCATCGATTTTGGCTAATACGGCATCAGCAATGTCGACGGCATTTTGCCCTGCCTGTTTACCAATAGCGATTGTTATAGCCGGGTAAGTACCCTTATCTGTTACGTGCCAAACATGCTGTTTAGGAATATCACTTTTAAGGCTCACATCGGCGACATCAGATAAATAAACTGCACGAGGAAATGGACTTTTCTCCGTTGTTGTATCACTCTGATTAACTTTAATCAGCAGATTATTCACATCATCAGGCGTCTGTAAAAACTGCCCCGCTTGCAGTTTTATTACTTGATTAAACTGCGTCATCGAGCCGACTGTAGACAGTTGGTTATTATCTTGTAATGTGGCACTAATATCGTTGAACGTTACGCCGAAACTGTTCATCTTGACAGGATCAATACGCACATTTAACACCATCTCGTGGCCACCTTGGCTATAAATCTCTCGAGTACCCGGTATCCGTTTTAGTTCGGTTTCTAGGCCCGATGCGACCAAGGTAAGCTGCTCTGCAGTGATGTTTGGATCTTGAGACCAGAGCGTCAACCCTACTATAGGTACGTCATCAATACCTCTAGGTTTGATTAACGGCTCACCAATGCCTGCTGCATGGTTAAACTTATCGCTGTTTGAATACAGTTGATTGTATAAATTAACCACGGCTTCATCTCGTGGAACGCCGACGTCAAAAATAGCGATAATGAGCGCGCCATCGGGCTGAGAAAATGAGTAAAGGGTATCAATGCCTTTTATTTGAGAAATGATCCGTTCTGCAGGCAAGGTGACCTGGTTTTCAACTTCCGTTGGTGTAGCTCCTGGGTAGGGGATAAACACATCTGCAAAAGTGACATCAATTTGCGGCTCTTCTTCTTTGGGGGTAATAATCACTGCAAAAAGGCCTAGTAATAAACCTAAAATAGCCAATAATGGAGTAATAGCACTGTGTTGAAATGCCTTTGCTATGGAGCCTGAAATGCCGAGTTTCATTGATTCATTTGGTGTTGTCATCAGGTTTACTCCTGACCTTTCGCTGCTGAGGACATAATTAAATATCGTCCAGCATCGATAACAATTTCATCGCCTTCCAGTAGCCCTGATAATACTTCAGCAGTATTATGTTGACGATCTATTCGGCCTATACGTACTTGGTTAAGCACTATTTCCCCCGCATTTTTGCGATACACAGAGGTTAAGTCACTGACTTGGTGTATGGCCGACAATGGGATCATCAAACTCGTTCTGCTTGGAAAGTTTACTATTACTTTGGTCCATTGACCCACAATGACATCTTGCATATTACTGACATCAAGATTGACTCTCACTTGATGTTGGTGTGTCAAAGGATCGGAAAATTGATACACTTGGATATCATTCGAAGTGATTTCATCGCCGTTTAATAATTGAATAGTAACTTGATCTTGTTGTTGCACCTGAGCAATATCTTGTTGGGGAATTTGAAATACCGCTCTAAGATGTTGATTATCATAACCGGAGAATAAGGCTTGGCCGTAGGATATCGTTTCACCTTGTTCAACGAAGCGTTGGGTCATTCGACCACTGAAAGGTGCGCTCACTACGGTGTAATTCAAACCTTCTTTAGCTTTTACTAATTGTGCTTGAGCGGCGCTGATAGCTTGTTTGCTGGATTTGGCTTTGGCAGTGGCTTCATCCATGGCACCTTTTGATATCGCCCCTTTGGGGAATAATGCTTTATAACGAATATACTGTGCTTGAGCTTCAGTGTTTAACGCTTCTGCTTTGGCGAGTTCAGCTTCAGCCCCTGCTAATCCAGCCCCTTGTTCTTTATTGGTAATTTCCAATAAAGCCGCGCCTTGTGGAACCAGGTCATTAACATCAAAATGGATATTCATGATCCGTCCCGAGGTTTGCGCAGACACAGTTGCAGCTTTAATGGCTTCAATTTTCGCATCGTATAATCGCGGTTGATATTGTTCGGAATACACCAGCTTTAATGTATCAACATCAGAGGCTTGGGCTGCGCTGGGTAAAACTATTGTGGTGAGTATGGCACCAAGGAATAAATAATTGGATAAGCGAGACATATTGATAGCCTATTCGGAAGTCTATAAGAAAATTCTAATGGACTTTCGCCTGTTACGCAACCGATATATTATAAAACTTTATAAATTAGAACTCAGTGATATAACAGCTATAAAAAAACCGCCAGTTTAAGATGAAGGCGGCTTAGTTGAAAAGGGTGCTGCTGTTCTTTAGTCCGTGGTGAGTGGACGAAAAAAAACAGTAAAGACAAATGATTAAATAGTAATAATTGAGTACTGCTAATTAGAAACTGTAGTTATATTGTACTGAGTAATAAACAGCATTAGATCGGGTTTGTGCTGAAATCTCACTGTTGTAGCCAGGCACTTGCGCAAGAAGATTGCTATTTTCTAATACAGTAACATCTTCTCCTCGGACAAAAGCAATGCCTAAATCAACGCTCGATTTTTGATTTAAATCGTAACTGACACCCGCGGTATACCAAGTACGATCAGAATCAGGGATAGATAAAGATGAATGCTGATTAACTACGCCTTGATCTGTTGCGATACCAGCCCGTAGAGTCCAATCTTGAGTGAGGTTATAGGTTGCACCTAAACTTAGGAACCACGAGTCTTTCCAGTGATATTCTTTTAAGTCTGCTTGGTCGACACCATTTGAACCGTCTTTAACCACGATTTTGTCGAATGCACTCCAATTAGTCCATTGAGCAGTATAATGCACGGCAAATTTATCCGTTAGCTGGTGGAAACCGGCAAACTGAGCAATATCAGCGATAGGAATATCTATTTCATTGTATTGAGAGTAAACGTAGTTTACATCACCTTTGGCGGTCAGTTTTGGGCTAATACGATAGCTTAGACCAAAGCGGTTATCCGGGTTAACTTCATAAACCACGCCCACAATCCCACCCAAAGCCCAGCCATCAGCATCAACATCAACTAAGTTACCAACCTGTGGGTTTTCGCTTGTACGTGTCAGGGTTCCGCTGCCATAAACCGCATCAATACCAAAACCAAAACTAAATTCATCATTCACACGATAAGACATACTGGTGTTGAAGTTAATGGTAACCACTTCGGTGTTACCCAATAAATCTACCGGCGGGGGCAGCGGTACAGCATTGCCGTTAATAGTAGGGGTTCTGTTTGCCAAGTCGCCTAAATCGGTGCCGGTGCCATAGTTACTGAATACGGCAACACCGAAAGCCATTTTATCGTTAATTGGGTTGATATAGTAAAAATTGGGGATGACTTTTGCTTCTGCAGCATGATGTTCACTACCAAAATCAACATCTTTTCCGTTAAAATTTCCTTCAGCATCCGATACCGAGACATCGATATCAGCATAAATAATGCCCAAAGATATCGCGGTTTCATCAAAAAGAGCCATTGCTGCAGGGTTACGAGATAAGACTGATGCATTGTCAGCAATAACTGCATCTCCAGCCATAGCACGACCGATACCGGTAGCTGATTGGCTATTTAACTGGAAACCGGCTGCGGATGCTTGGGTACTAATTAAGCCTACAGCCAGAGCAATAAGGGTTTTGTGGAACTTATTCATTATTATTTCCCATTTATTATTACCGTTTTGGTACAAAGTTTATTCATTTCAGATATTTGACGGTTAAAAATTAGGGCATTTTAGGTAAATGTGAACAATGTGACAACTCCGACCAGATGTTAGTTGTTGTTAATGTTATGTTAATTGTTATTTTTAATGGTGAAGTAGGTGTTTGATAGCATGACAGTATAGGTAAATTATCGTCAGTTTTAATACGACAATTAATAGGCGGGGAGATGTCAATTAACGTTTATTTATACTGAATGATGTTGAATCAAACAAATAACGATTAACCATAATCGGCTTAATATGACGTAACGTCATCTTTTTTTGGATGTTTGGTGACTTAACGCCATTACGGTAGTGAATAACTCAACCTCTGAGGGAGAGACGCTGAGTTATCAAGATCAGTGAACTACATAAAAGTACTATGATTTTAATGATTCACGAAAAGCCGTAAAGTCGGCGATAGTTTTTTGTGTTGGTGGTGATACTTTACTGACGATGACGCCAATTAACATTGCAAAAATAAATCCAGGTACGATTTCATATAAATCAAAAATCCCGCCAGTCATTTGTTTCCATATCACTACCGTTATCGCACCCACCAAAATGGTTGAAATCGCACCATTACGACTATAGTTCTGCCAAAAAAGCGATAATAACACCACGGGACCAAATGCAGCTCCAAACCCCGCCCATGCATAACTGACGAGCCCTAAAACACTGCTTTCAGGATTGAATGCAACCACTCCAGCCACTAATGCGATAGCGATAACGCCAATTCTCCCTACGAGCATTAATTCTTTGCTGCTGGCCTGGGGACGCAACCATTTAAGATAAAAATCTTCTGTGATCACACTGGAACAGACTAATAGTTGTGAATCAATCGTGCTCATGATGGCTGATAAAATAGCCGCAATCAGTAAACCGCCAATCCAAGGATTAAAGGCCACATGTGCTAAATAAATAAATACCGTTTCTGAGTTCTCAAGTGGATCGGCAGCAAAGTAAAGACTGCCAGCAATACCTGTGGCTAAGGCACCCAATAGCGACAATATCATCCAAGTCATCGCAATACGTCGGGAAAGCACTAAATCATTCGGGTTGCCGATAGCCATAAAACGAGACAAAATATGCGGTTGACCGGAATATCCTAATCCCCAGGCCAGTAAAGAGACAAGTCCAATAACCGTGGTGTTTTCATTAATAAATGACAACATGGCTGGATCAATTTTTTCAAGACCTGCTTGTGTATCTGGTTGACTAAAGATAGATATTGGCACGATGATTAATGCTATTAACATTAAGCAACCTTGAAAGAAGTCTGTCCAACTAACGGCAAAGAATCCCCCCACAAAGGTATATGAAACAATAATAAATGAGCCGATTATTAAGGCGACGGTATAATCGAGACCAAATACTTGTTCAAATAATATCGCGCCGCCCACCATGCCTGAAGATGCGTAGAAGGTGAAAAATATGATGATAGTTAACGCTGAGATCGATTTTAATAGCCCATTAGAGTCATTAAAACGGTTTTCAAAAAAATCGGGTAACGTTAAAGAATTATTGGCAACTTGGGTATAAATACGCAAACGTTTGGCGACAAATAGCCAATTAAGCCAAGCGCCAAACACTAATCCAAAACCAATCCATGCTTCGCCTAATCCGCTTAAATATACGGCACCGGGTAAACCAAGTAATAACCAACCTGACATATCTGATGCACCCACACTCAGAGCGGTTACCGCGGGGCCCATTTTTCGCCCACCGAGAATGTAATCATCGACTGTATCGGTTTTACGGTAGGCCCAGTAACCAATGCCCATCATTAAAGCCAAGTATCCGATAAAGGTAATGAGGATCGGTGTTTGAATTTCCATATGGCTTCCAATGAATTATTTTTATGGCCAACATGCTTGTAGAAGTTAAATATAGTTCACACCTTGAATTATTCAAGTGTAAAAAAATCCGCTATTCAATGAAGTAGCGGATTTTAGATTGTCATCAATATGATTTAAATAAAGGTGTTTTCAACTTCTTTTTTGATAAAATCAAGATCCGAAGCGGGTTCTCCAACCAAGACCATATAGGCATCAGCTGTTTGAAAACTTTTACCTTTATATTGGTTATCAGCAAAAGCTTCTTCTAACACAATACGGCTTTCTATGGGAACAATGAACAAGGTGACCTTGTTTCCGTGCTCGTCGGCCATCACCAAGTGCAATGATTTGACACCTTGGAAGTCACAATATGAGGTGTAAAAAACGCGCCCAGGTTGTTGGATAAACTTCGAATCACGTAATCCATCTAAACTGGCTAGTTTAAAGTTTACGTCATTAAAACCAATATCTTGTTCCATGATTAATGCTTTGGTTTCATGGTGAACATGAGCCAACGAGTTTTCGCCTAAGTTTACGGGCGTAAAGCGCAATAAACTAAAGCTGACACCCACAATAAATGCCACCGATGCAGCCATTGCCATCATATAACGAGCGTGTTTTTTACTCTTTTGATGTTGACTCAATTGCTGTCGTAAAATCAATTTATCAGCCAAATCATCAGGCACGCTAATATTGAGTGCTTGGATGAGTTTATGGTCAAAAGCTTTTAGGTCTTTGACAAATTTAGCATCGTCTTTATTTTCAGCTAAATGAGCTAAAAATTCATCGGACTGATTATTGGGGTCACCATATGCTTGGCGACGAAACTGTAGATCATCCATTTGATTGACCTCTTACCTCAGGTGCTTCGAGAGCGTCTTTTAACTGGTTTCTGGCTCTAAATAAACGTGTCATTACCGTATTTCGATTGAGCTCGAGCATGGTGGCAATTTCATCACCGCTAAACCCGCCGATCAGCTGCAATAACAGAGGTTCTCGGTATTCGATATCGAGTTTACCTATTTGACGACGTAACCAATACTGTTCAGTATCTTCTTCATGACTTGTTGAGCGAACATCTTCAAGTAATTCTTGTTCCACGTCGCTGTAGTTAAATTGTTTACGCTCAAAACGTCTGGCATTTTCCCGTCTTAAAATGGTAATTAACCATGCTTTAGCGGCTTTATCGTCATTTAAAGAGTCCAACGCTCGCCACGCTCTTAAGAACGTTTCTTGAGTAATATCTTCGGCGACATGTTTATCACCACATAGCCAAAAGGCGTAGCGAAAAATGTCGGTATGAAGGGCCCTGACAAGGCTATCGTATCGTCGTTGTTTTGTTAGCATCTCAGATAAGACCGCGGGTTCGGACTTTTTCTTTCGCAGGTAATCAAACATTTTTTAACTTTATTGAGTTAATAATATGTAACAGCTTAAAAAGGGGATGGCTTAATAGCAAGCTAAATAGCAGAATTCACCTGCTACCTAGCCTTTTGATACTAGGGGTTAAGCTCTGCAATTAACGATTTTTTATAGGTAATGGATGGTTGCTGATACGCTAAAATCGCATCCATTAGCGTTTTTTTGTCCATTGCTTGTGGTTGGCTACTGTATCTATCAGCTTGTAATTTATGAATGGCAAACGCAAGCTGTGTTGATAGTCTGCTTATTTGGGTCAAACTCATAGGTTGACCTAAGCACTGACTAAAATATTGTTGTACGGCCTTTATTGCACCACTGCTGTCATTACGATCACAGGCATGAATAATGGCATTTAATCCCGTTGTCGCATTTGTTGTAGGTATTTTTTTACGTTTGGGTGTTTCATCACTAATGGCAACGTTTGCTATCACGGCTTTACGCCATAATATGAGGGTGATTATCCAAAGTACTGCCAATATTGCGCTTATATAAGGCCAATAACCTGCGGATTCATTCTCGGTAAAACGAGCTGTTGATGGAATATTTGTCGGGGTAACAGTGCTGCCAATCACATTAATGGTACGAGCAGGAAGCGTGGCAAATTGTTGTTTTTTAAGATGCGGATTCCACCAAGGAACACGTATCTCGGGTAAGGTATAGGTGCCTGGTTTTGTTGGCACAATGGCAGTGGTTAAACTGTATTGAGATACCACTTGATTATCACGTACAAAAGTTTGTCGTAACGGCTTTTCTGGGTACGCCTTTAATCCCTCAGCAAGCGGAATGTCGATATCAGGTAAGCTGGTGTTATCGGTATTAGAAGCGATTAAACTGATAGTGCGAGTGATCGGGCTGCCCACTTCAAATTCGCTGATATCATCTGGCCAGGTTTCTTTTAACACCGCAATATCACTGACCAACCATTTTCCTTGATAGCTTGGTGGCGTTGGGTTGATTTGAATGACTTGCCTTTGTGCTTCAGTTTGTATTGGACGACTTTCGTTAAAACCAAACATACCATCACGTCTTGCTGCTTCCACTAACACATCGCCTGAAAAACTCGCGCCATTAATCACCAACTCGCCAGGGAGATCGGCAATAATACCGTAGGTGCGCTCAATCACTCTAAAGCGACGACCCTCGACAATTTCGCTGCCGTCTTTGTCATCACCGATTTGCTTGACTTGCGCCCCTTCAATCACGGGGGCACTTAACACTCCGCGCTGTAATTCTACTGCAAGATATAATTTTACTTTATAAGTGATTAATTGCCCGACATAGGCGTCGGATGCAGGGGTGTCAACATCAATAAACACATTTTGTACTTCACTTGGCTGAGCACCTTGTGGTATCACTTTTAGAGTGATGGGTTGAGAGCTAACGCCAGTGATATTGAAAGCAGGTATGGTGACATTACCTAATGATTTAGGTGACAATAATATCTGCCAGCGGGTTTCTTTGCTGGTGTCAAAATTAATCATTTTGGTGCTACGGCCAACACTGGTTCTGCCGACAATAAAGTCATTGAGCAATACCGAGGTATCTAATGCGCCGGCATTGAGATCATCATCGGCAATAACATCGAGTACTAGGTATTCACCAGCAACAACCGGGTTACGGTCTACGGTTGCTTGCACTTGGCTAAGTGCAAAGACGGGGGCTGCAATGATGAATAGCAATAGGCTAAAAAAGGTTCTAATTACCACTGTTCATTATCCTTGGTAGGTTGGCTATTTTGACGACGTTTTTGGTATTCAAGTTGCATTTTGTTGCGGATCAACACTTGTGGGTCTTCATTAATGGCACGTAATGCACGCTGCATGTCAGCAGGTAAATCATCTTGGTTCATTTGCGAAGCCGATACCACTTCAGCAGAATCACTTGCTGGCTTATCTGTTGTACTTTCCTCTGTAGATGATGCACTCAATGGTTGTTTTTCGGTAGGCTGATTTTGTGCCTGGCCTGACTCTGCTTGCATGCTGGCTTCGTTACTCAGTGATTTGTCATCGCTCGGTTTTTTATCACTTTGCTGAGATTGGCTATTACTCTGTGAAGGTTCTGAATTAGCTTGCTCACCAGCTGCTTGGCTATTGTCGCTGTTTTCTTGTTTATCACTTTGTTGCTGCTGAGGATCAGACGGTTGATCTGTACTTTCCTCTGACTTGCCTTGCGATGGTTCTGCTTGATCGCTTCCAGTCTCGTTTTGTGACGGGTTCTGTTTCTGCTCATCGCTTTGTTGATTATTTTGCTCATCGTTTTGTTGATTTGATTGTGACTGTTCAGAGGATGACGAATTAGAGTTTTGCTTAGATTTGTCTGAATTTGAGTCATCTGACTGTTGGCCATCGCCTGATGGGTCTTGATTTGACTGATCAGATTGTTTTTGTTGCTCTCGTCTTTTTTTAGCCAGCTCAAGGTTTTGCTGTGCTTCAGCAAATGGAGAACGTACCTCTAGGGCTTGCTGATAACGGTTAATCGCTTCTTGATAATTGTTAAGCTGCATCAGTGCATTACCTTGATTATACAATCCGTTTGCACTGTTATCTTGCTCAAATCCTGCTAGTGCTTGTTGATAATTACCGGCTTTGTATTGCGCAGAGGCTTGCCATTGTGGGTTCTCGAATGTTTCAGCGGCTTGGGTAAATTCACCTTGCTCAAACGCTGATTGTGCTTGTTGATCTTGGGTTTTCCATAAGTCTTGCCAGATTGAGGCTTGTGCAGGTTGGCTATTGACGGCACTTAAGCTCATTAAGGTGCCAAGTAATAGTAATGGATTCAATATTAGAGTGAGCAATCCTTGGCGAAAGCTCAATAGCATAGGAATGATTAATAACAATGCTAGATATGGTCCCAGATCTTGCCAGGTTTCACCAGCAAGTTCAGTTTCGGTTGCATCACCTTCTGACACCAGCCAGTGGGTTAGGGTTGTGACATCGCTGCCATCTGTTTGGGCTGGCACAAGGATCCCATGATGTTGTTGGGTGAGTTGTTGTAATAAACCGTAATCAGTTTTAGCTACAACCACTTTGTTACTATTATCACGCAGTAATTGGCCATCGGGTAAACGAATGGGGGCGCCTTGCTTACTGCCAAAAGCCATGATCGATAAACGATAACGGCCGTTGAGTGCATTTGTGGCTTGATTATATTGTGGTGCAGAAATGCCATCGGTCATGACAATAATATCACCACTAACATGGCCCCCTTGAGCCAGCAGTTTTTCAGCCAGTGATAATGCAGCCGCCAAGTTAGAGCCTTTGGTCGGCATAATATCGGGTGATAATGTAGGCAGTAAATTTAAAATGGTGCCACTGTCTCGGGTTAACGGGCTAATAGTGTAAGCATCACCTGCATAGGCAATCAGCCCGGTTTCGCCCTCTTTTAATTCGTTGAGTAAATCGGTCGCTCTAAATTTAGCATAGGACAAGCGGTTCGGGCTTAAGTCAGTGGCATACATGGACTGGGACATATCCATAATGAGCACTCGTCCTTGCTCGGTAGCAAATACTGGCAGGCTTTGTTTATTCAATGCCGGTCCTGCAAGCGCGATCACTGTAATCATCCAACAGGCAATTAATAGCCATTTAGGTTGATGAGTTTTATCGACTGTTTGAGTGATCAGCAACTGACTTAAATGCGGAGCAATATACTGCTTCCATGCAGATTGCTGGCTATGTTTACGCCAAAATAATGCACTTAATATCACCACCGGAATAAACCCGATTAGCCACTCTGGGCGAATAAAATGAACCATTACTTTTTCGCCTCTTTGTTAGCGTTTTTTTTAGGCACTAACTGAGCAGGCCATTGCTGTTGCAAGCTGATTAAAAAACTGATTAATAATGACATTAATAACGGCCAATAAAATAATTCACTTTTGGGGCGGTAGCTCAATTGATCTCGACTCACAGGTTCTAACTTGTCTATTTCTTGATAAATGCTTTCTAGTTCTTCACTGTTTCGGGCTCTAAAGTAACGACCTTTGGTCATGTTGGCTAATTTTTTGAGTTGGACTTCGTCTAAGTCCATTGACGGGTTAATGCGCTCTTTGCCAAAAATAGTTCGCCGTTCTAGTATTTCTGCGCCAACACCAATAGTGTAAATGGTGATATTACGTTTAGCGGCAATTTGGGCGGCAATATCGGGTTCAATATTGCCGGCATTATTAGAACCGTCCGTGAGTAAAATCAGTACACGGTTACTTTCATCTACTTTATCAAAGCGTTTAACCGCCAGCGCGATAGCTTCACCGATAGCGGTTTGCTTACCGACTAAACCTATTTGTGCATCGTCTAGAAATGTGGCCACAGAGCGACGGTCTAGGGTCAGTGGTGCTTGTAAATAAGCATGGTCAGCAAATAAAATCAGTCCGAGTCGGTCACCTTTGCGGCGTTCGATAAAGTCACTTAGGACATGTTGTATCAGGGTAAATCGGTCCACTGTTTGATTGTTTATTACCATGTCTTCAATTTGCATGCTGCCTGATAAATCGACCGCTATCATTAAATCACGACCTTTTGAAGGTAATTCAATTGGATCGCCTAGCCATTGTGGCCTAGCTACCGCTAACAATAGACATATCCACATTAACCAATAACGTTTACGGCCGCCTTTATGGCTTATTGAGTTTGTTTTTGTAACCGTAGTGGTGATGCCGGGTAATTGTAAATGTCCGCCGACATTGGTTAAATTGATGCGCTTAATTAACAACGGCAACGGCAGTAAGATTAATAACCATGGCCAGTAAAATACTAACATTAGGCCTCCTGATGGGTATGGTTGGATGTTAAGGTCGCATCACTAAAAGGACGTTTATTGCTTAGCCAGGCTTTTGCTAAACGGTGTAATTGTGCATTTTCGGTTTGATCTAAGCCACTCGCTTGATGACGCTTAACTAATAATGGACCGATTTTATGTTGTTGCCCAGGCGCGAGACGAGTATCTAACCAATCAAACCAAGGTTGACCATTGAGTTTGGCGAGGTGCTCGCGTGGTAAATAGGTTAGTGCAGTGCGTTTGAGTAAGCTATTGACTTGTGCAGCAAAGGTATCATCGTCAATATGATAATTTTCTAGCAGCGCCAGCGCTATTTTTCGCGGTTCATGATATTGATTTTGCTTGTAAAAACGGTAACTCAGCCAACTCGCTAAGGCGACAAATACTACCGCGATTATCCAATATCCTAGTGCAATAGGCATAGCGCTAATAGGATCGGGTAACACAATATCTTGCAATTGCGCTAAAGCGGATGCTTTAGTATCGATTGGCATTGGTTGTGTTGGTAAATTCTGAGTGGTCATTTAACGTAAAATATCCAATTGTGCACTGAGAGGTTTGGCAGCATCAATAAATTTGGCTTGTACTTTGATCAAATTCATTAAGGCAAGAAATTGTTGCTGCTGTGCTTGTTGATCCGCTAACCAAGCCTCATAACTTTGCCGTGTTAAGGTCAGTTGTTGTTGGCCATCACGAACAGGTAAGGCAAATTGTTTGGGTAACGCTAAGGTCCCTTGTCTTAATGGGTCGGTGACCACAAACGCGCCGATATCACAGTGACGCGATAATTCAGTTAAGGGCGCTAAACATTGTTGGTTAATATTTTGGCCGTCGGTGATGATCCAAATAAGTGATCCCGGTTTGGCAATACGTTGCAACCGTTGGCAGGCTTTAAACATGTGACCTGGATCCGATGACAATTGATTAATTTGGCTTAATTGCTGTTGATGAACATTAATAAGTCCTGAGGTTAACTGTAAAATCCCTTGGCGACGGCTTCGCGGTTTGAGTTCTAAATGAGTACTTTCACTAGCAATTAATGCCCCGAGTCTATCGCCATGGTTAATGGCATTCCAACCTAAGGTTGTGGCTAAATGGGCCACTTGAACTGATTGTAATAGTAGCTGGGAGCCAAAATATGCACTGTGGCTCAAATCAATTAACAACAGAATAGGGCGTTCACGTTCTTCAACAAAAAGCTTGGTGTGCGCGACGCCTGTACGAGCCGTTACTCGCCAGTCGATAGTACGAACATCATCACCATTTTGGTAATGACGTACTTCGGCAAACTCCATCCCGCGGCCTTTTATCTGGCTGTTTCTGTGACCCGATAATGTTGCTTTAGCCCGCGATGAGCGATCGGGTATCGCGCGCGATAAGCTTTGACAAGCAATAAGTTCCTGCTCGTTTAAGCTCATACCATCACTGTAAAGTGGTAATGAATTAGTTTGGTTCATCATAATCTAATCATGTTTAATCGTTGGTGTCCGTATTGTAATATTTACGGTACGGCAACTTGGCTAAGAATGTGATCAATCACATGATCTGCAGTGACACCTTCCGCTTGTGCTTGATAACTGAGCAATAAACGATGACGTAAAACATTGGGTGCAACCGCTTGAATATCTTCTGGCGAGACAAAGTCGCGTTCATGCAACCAAGCACGTGCTCTTGCACAACGTTCTAATGAAATAGTGGCTCGAGGGCTGACACCATATTCAAGCCATTTGGCTAAATCAGTGCTGTACCTTGCAGGTTGGCGAGTGGCCATAATAATTTCAACAATGTATTTCTCTAACGGTTCCGCTAAATAAATCTCTAATGCCTGATCCCGGGCGGCAAATACGTCGGCTTGAGCGACAGGCTCAATGGTCGGCAATTGATGTGTTTTGGCCTCTTTACGCGATTGGCGTAAGATTTCGCATTCTGTTTCAGCACTAGGATAATCAAGATTAAGATGCATTAAAAAACGATCTAATTGTGCCTCTGGTAGCGGGTAAGTGCCTTCGTTTTCAAGTGGGTTTTGTGTCGCCATGACTAAAAATAGCGGCGGTAAAGGATAGCTGTGTTTACCGACGGTAACTTGACCTTCGGCCATGGCTTCTAATAAAGCAGATTGTACTTTAGCTGGGGCACGGTTAATTTCATCCGCTAAAATAAGATTATGGAAGATTGGCCCCGCTTCAAATTCAAATGTACCCGTTTGCTGACGATAAATATCGGTACCGGTTAAATCAGCTGGCAGTAAATCTGGCGTGAACTGAATACGGTGAAACTCGCCTTCTACGCCATCGCATAATGCTTTTACTGCACGGGTTTTAGCTAAACCTGGCGGTCCTTCAACTAATAAATGTCCGTTGGCGATAAGTGCGATCAGCAAGTTTTCAGTTAATACGGGTTGGCCTAACACTACAGTATCTAAATAGGTTCGTAGTGAGTGGAAACGACTTAACGACATAGCGGTACTCAATTTATTTAGTTGGCATTGGGGTTATTACAACCTATGTTATGAATTCTATTGGTTTTTGGCTAGTAGGATTAACACATTTTAACTATTAATGAAGTAGATAGTTATAAACGCCTGTTTAAAACCATGCAATAAAAAGTTAGACTTAGATCACGCTTTGATGGTCTGACCAGACTATCTAACAAAATAGAAACTTACCGGCCGAGCCGAGATGAGCTAACAATAATAGAGGGTGGCACATGAGTGATAGACAACAGGTAACGAATTCCCGGGGTGAACGCATTGCGATTGTTGCCGGTTTAAGAACACCATTTGCGAAACAAGCAACCGCTTTTCATGGCGTATCTGCGCTGGATATGGGCAAAATGGTGGTAAATGAGTTGCTGTCTCGCTCTGAAATCGACCCTCAATTAATTGAACAACTTGTATTTGGTAAAGTGGTGCAAATGACAGCTGCGCCAAATATTGCTCGTGAAATTGTACTCGGTACGGGAATGAATGTGTCAACTGATGCCTATTCCGTGACCCGAGCTTGTGCGACTAGTTTTCAATCTACCGTTAATGTGGCTGAGTCAATCATGACGGGCAATATCGAAATCGGTTTAGCCGGTGGTTCTGATTCGTCTTCGGTATTACCGATCGGAGTATCAAGAAAATTAGCACATGCTTTAGTCGATCTAAATAAAGCTCGTTCGTTTAAAGAAAAATTTGCGATTGCACGTCGTTTAGGTTTGAAAGATCTTTTACCTGTACCGCCAGCTGTTGCTGAGTATTCAACTGGTTTATCGATGGGACAAACTGCAGAGCAAATGGCTAAAACTTATCATATTAGCCGCGCTGATCAAGATGCATTAGCGCACCGCTCGCATACATTGGCGACAGAAGCGTGGAATTCAGGTTATCTGCGCGATGAAGTCATGACCGCTCATATTCCTCCGTACAAACAATTTATTGATCGCGATAATAATATTCGTGAAGACTCAGTATTAGAGTCTTATGCCAAATTGCGCCCAGCCTTTGACCGTCAACACGGTACGGTAACAGCGGCGAACAGTACGCCGTTAACGGATGGTGCCTCTGCGATTATTTTAATGAGCGAAGGTCGTGCCAAAGCCTTAGGTTATCAGCCAATGGGTTACATTAAGAGTTACGCGTTTACTGCTATTGATGTTTGGCAAGATATGTTGATGGGTCCATCGTATGCCACACCATTAGCATTAAAACGTGCTGGTATGGAATTAGAGGATTTAACCCTGATTGAAATGCATGAAGCGTTTGCAGCGCAGACATTAGCGAACATGCAAATGTTTGCTTCTAAAAAGTTTGCCCAAGAAAAATTAGGTCGAGATCGTGCCATTGGTGAAATCGACATGAGTAAATTTAACGTATTAGGTGGTTCATTGGCTTATGGCCATCCTTTTGCGGCAACCGGTACTCGATTGATCACCCAAGTCTGTCGTGAGCTTAAGCGTCGTGGTGGTGGTACTGGTTTGACAACGGCTTGTGCAGCGGGTGGTTTAGGTGTAGCAATGATTTTAGAGGTGGAGTAATGAGCATGGAAAAGACATTTAATTTAGCTCGTCGTGATGATGGTATTGCGATTTTAACCATGGATGTTCCTGGCGAAACCATGAACACCTTAAGGGCGGAATTTGGGCCTGAAATTACAGAGATTTTAGCTGAAGTTAAAGCTGATCCAAGCATTACAGGTTTAGTCATTATCTCTGGTAAAGCGGATTCATTTGTTGCTGGTGCTGACATTAGCATGCTCGCGGCATGTAAGAGTGAGCAAGATGCTAAGGCATTATCACAACAAGGTCATGTGCTATTTTCTGAACTTGAAGGATTATCTATTCCGGTTGTTGCTGCGATAAATGGTGCTTGTTTAGGCGGTGGCTTAGAGTTAGCGCTAGCATGTCATTTACGTGTATGCAGTGATGATAAAAAAACCATGCTAGGTTTGCCCGAAGTACAACTGGGTTTGCTGCCTGGCACGGGTGGCACCCAGCGTTTGCCTCGTTTAGTCGGTATTACTACAGCACTTGATATGATGTTAACCGGTAAGCAAATTCGCCCTAAACAAGCGTTAAAAATGGGCTTAGTGAATGATGTCGTACCTAATTCAATTTTATTAGAAACCGCAATCGAGCTGGCTAAAAAAGGCAAAAAAGCCATTAAGCCTGTGGTGCAATCTAAAATTAATCAGTTTTTTGAATCAACATCATTTACGCGCGACCTCATTTTTGATCAAGCGCGTAAGCAAGTGTTAAAGAAGACTCAAGGTAATTATCCTGCTCCGACTAAGATCATAGACAGTGTTCGCCAAGGTATGAGTAAAGGCATGGTGAAAGGTCTTGAGGTTGAAGCGACTCATTTTGCTAATTTGGTGATGTCTAAAGAATCAGCCGCACTGAGAGGACTCTTTTTTGCTACTACTGAGATGAAAAAAGAGACTGGCGCTGAAGGTGCTGTACCTCGTAAAGTCAAAAAAGTGATGGTATTAGGTGGTGGCTTAATGGGCGGCGGTATTGCGTCTGTGACCACCACGAAGGCTAAAATCCCCGCTCGAGTGAAAGATATCTCTGAACAAGGTTTGAGTAATGCCTTAGCTTATGCTTACAAGCTATTAGATAAAGGGGTTAAGCGTCGCCATATGACGCCTGCGGCCCGCGACAAGTTAATGGCGTTAATGACCACAACGACTGAGTATAAAGGCATTAAAGATGCTGATATCGTTGTTGAAGCAGTATTTGAAGACCTCGCATTGAAACATCAGATGGTGAAAGATGTTGAACGTGAGTGCGGTGAAAACACCATTTTCGCATCTAACACTTCATCTCTGCCGATTGGACAAATTGCCGAAGCAGCAAGCCGTCCTGAAAATGTCATTGGTCTACATTACTTCTCTCCAGTAGAAAAAATGCCGTTGGTTGAAGTTATTGCGCATAAAACAACGTCACCTGAAACCATTGCAACGACCGTGGCTTTTGCTCGTAAGCAAGGTAAAACGCCTATTGTGGTACAAGATGGTGCTGGTTTTTATGTTAACCGTATTCTTGCCCTGTATATGAACGAAGCGGCGCAGTTATTACTCGAAGGGCAACGAATAGAGCATTTAGACAGCTCGTTAGTGAAGTTTGGCTTTCCTGTCGGTCCAATGACGTTACTGGATGAAGTGGGTATTGACGTTGGCGGCAAAATTTCGCCTATTTTAGAAAAAGAGTTAGGCGCACGTTTTAAAGCACCTGCTGCATTTGAGAAGTTACTCGCCGACGATCGTAAAGGTCGCAAGAATGGCAAAGGTTTCTACCAATATGGTCCTAAAGCGAAAAAAGCTAAATCAGTTGATGAGTCAGTTTACAAAGTGCTCGACATTTCAATTGCTTCAGATAAAGAAGCAAAAAATGTGGCTGAGCGTTGTACGATCCAAATGCTCAATGAGGCCGTTCGTTGTCTTGAAGAAGGGATCATTGCTTCTGCTCGAGACGGTGATATCGGTGCGATATTTGGTATTGGTTTTCCGCCATTCTTAGGTGGCCCGTTCCGTTACATTGACACATTAGGTGCAAGTAACTTAGTGGCGACATTACAAGGTTATCAATCACTCTACGGTGAGCGTTTCTCACCGTGTGATACGTTAGTCAAAATGGCTAGGGATGGAAGTCTGTTCTACACAAAGTAAACTCTTTGTTGTATAGATAGCTTGTTAGTTATCGCATTGTAATAAAAAAGCGGCAAGTTATTGCCACTTTTTTATTTGTTAAAGGCATACTTTTGCCTGTTTTTTAATCGATACGTTACTTCTTTTCGGTATAGTACACATTCTTAAGTATGATAACGTTATTTGATTATGGGATCAGACGCCGCCATTAAGCTGTCATCGCACGGGTAATGTGATGTTAATATCATCACTTACAAGTTAAATAAGCGCCGTAATGGTGTATGGGCAGGGATTATATTAACTGAGTTATTTAGGTTCAGTGATAATGTAGTTTAGTTATTCATACTAGTTTTATCGAGTATTCGTCGTGGTTTTTTTATTTAGTTTGCTGCTTATCAATATGGAATATAAATAAAGTATTGGTGATGCATAGGCTGTATTCTAGGGCCACTCACCTATGTTTAGCAGGCACTAACGCTTGGCTGATGTGAAAGTATGTCGACATGGCGTATAGAATAGACGGCTAAGCCTGTGTAGTCTGCGTCAGACACTCAACAAAAAAGGAGCTAATGCTCCTTTTTTGTGGCTGATGGTTAACCATCCGTCAGTACTATACCGACTACTTCCACCATGCTTTAGCTTGGATCACTTCGAGGTGGTTTAAACCTTCAGGTAATTTTACTTTCTTACGAGCTGGTTTTGCTAAACCAAGTGCAATTTTTAGAGAAGTAAACATAGGATTCTCCTTAAGCTGTTTGAGTGTCAAGCACTTTGATGGCTGGAATACCGGCGGTTTGCGTGTCTAGAACCTTGATGGCTGGAATACCGGCGGTTTGCGTGTCTAGAACCTTGATGGCTGGAATACCGGCGGTTTGGGTGTCTAGCACCTTGATGGCTGGAATACCGGCGGTTTGGGTGTCTAGCACCTTGATGGCTGGAATACCGGCGGTTTGGGTGTCTAG
>NZ_JBEOPI010000034.1:0-46444 GCF_040309905.1 Shewanella sp. CAL98-MNA-CIBAN-0140 | reverse complement strand
ACTTCGGTACCGGCAGAATAAGTCTGGCCGTCAACTTCAAAGCTCACTACGCTTAAATCTGAATCAACATCGCTGTCGTTATCTAATACGTTTCCGGTGGCGGCAGTATCTTCTGCAACGCTATTGCTGTCATTAACAAGTACAGACGCATCATCAACAGGCGTAACTTCAATCGTTAGTGTCGCGGTAACACCAGTATTGGTGGTATAGGTGATGACAGGGACTTGGCCATTCCAATTTTCATTTGGCGTGAACGTGTACGAGCCATCAGCGTTAAGAACTAAAACACCGTCATCCAGAGTCACTTCGGTACCGGCAGAATAAGTCTGGCCGTCAACTTCAAAGCTCACTACGCTTAAATCTGAATCAACATCGCTGTCGTTATCTAATACGTTTCCGGTGGCGGCAGTATCTTCTGCAACGCTATTGCTGTCATTAACAAGTACAGACGCATCATCAACAGGCGTAACTTCAATCGTTAGTGTCGCGGTAATGCCAGTATTGGTGGTATAGGTAATAACCGGAACTTGACCATTCCAATCTTCATTAGGAGCAAAAGTAAAAGAACCATCAGGATTGATAACGAGCACGCCACCTTCAAGCTCGATTTCTGTACCTGCAGGATAGGTTTGACCATCTACTTCAAAACTGACTACGCTTAAATCTGAATCAACATCGCTGTCGTTATCGAGTACATTGCCAGAAGCAACTTGATCTTCGTTAACTGTAATGACGTCATTTAATAAAATCGATGGGGAATCATTTTCGATAAGAATTTCTTCTTGAGTCACTGCTGTTGGGGCAGCAGTTTGTCCTGTCGTGTCGTAGCCTGCATTTGCAATTGTCTCGTCACCATCTCGTGTTACAGCAACATAACCAGAATCACCTTGGTTGGCAGTTGGGGTGCCAGCGGCAGTTTCTGGTAAATCTTCAGTTGGGTCTTCGCCAGATGCAATCAATGCCTGTAAGGCTTCTATTTCATCTAAAGATTGTTGATCTGCTGCTTGTCCAACAATGGCATCATCATTGGTATCAGCTGGTGTTATGAGTGATTCATCATTAGGAGTATTAGCACTATTAAAAATAGTACCGTCATCAAAAGTTATAACAAAACCAAGCTCATCACTGCTAGCGACTATTGCGCCTGCCGGAGCTGTCTGACCAAGTTGTAGTTCCTTGGTTTCATTGTTAATAGTTATTGTCACCGAACCTTCTGAAGCAGAAAGTATTCCATTCTTTGATGTAGTCATCGATCCCATTTGAAGCTCCCAACAGCTTTGATAAACTTAAAATATAATAGGTTAATATGCAAGAATCTGCGTATTAACCTATCAGTATTAGCATTAAAATAAATTTAGAAACAATCTACTAATAATAATATCATTGGTTGCTAAGATAGTCAATTTTTTGACGTTTAATAGATTGTTAACTAAACTGTTGAATTTAATATATAAAAAAGATCATTATAATGATTATTCTAACAATTTTATACGTTTTAAGTCATGAAAAGTTCACTATTTTGGATTAACTCTTCTGTCTTTATATCGGCCCAACAAACAAAAAGTTAACAAATTTAACAAAAAAAGCCTGCAAATTGCAGGCTTTAAGTGTGTACCAAATAATAAAATCACTGTTTACATGATATTAGCCGCGTTGCGATAGCTATGGGCCGCAGTAGAGTTTTCACCCAACTGTTCTTGTGCTTGCGCCAACGCGAGCCATGATTGATGAGTGGGTGCTATGCGACATACGTTTTGCCAATGAATTTTGGCTTGTTTAGTGTCACGGCTTTGAATGGCAAGTTTTGCTAGGCACATTTGATAGTCAGCATCATTTTCATGAGAGGTTTCTAATCGGCCGAGTAATTTACGTATATCTTGATCTTGTGCACTAATTAAATCTGGTATTGCCGAAAATAAAGCCGCCGATGGCGAAGCGTTAACTTGTTTATGAATTAACTTTATCGCTTGTTCTTTGTGACCATACTGAATAAGGCCATGAGCATAAGCTAATATTAATTCATCTTGTTTACGTTCTGACTTATTTAACCAATGCCAACATTTATTCAACTCTGCTTCAGAGGTTTTTGCTGCATTCAACATTAAAATATTGTTCGTTTTAGTGTTTAATTGACTCCACTCCGTTTCAGCTAACAATTGGCGCTTTTTCAAAATAGGTAACAGCAACTTTAATGCCTGCCAATCCTGTTGCTGTAGATATAATTCTTGAGCCAGTTTCAACACTGGGGCACTGCTTTTACTTGTGGGGCTGAGTGTATCTAGTATTGCACGGGCTTTAACGAATTCACCCTGCTTGATTAAATAACGAGTACGCGAAGTATATACCGCCGTTTTTGCGATAGGGTGGACCTCTGCTTGAGTTAAATAATGATCCCGCGCGGTGATATCACCTTGATAGTGTGCTGCTCTGGCCGCTGCAAATAAGTTTAATACTGGAATTTCACCTTTTTCAGCACCTTTAGCCATGGCTCGTTCTGCCGCTGGCCAATCTTCTTCTGCCAGTGCTAAAGCGCCGATTAAAGTATGTTTTTTAGCCGCTTTTCTTCGCCATTCTTCTGGAAGATATCGGCTGCTTAGTACGATATTTAATAGAAGGACGATTAACCACTCGAGTAATTGCAGCGCAAAATAAAATACAATTAATCCAATCACTCCTACTACTAAACTGGTTTCGACTTGGTAGTCGCCAATCGCGATATACACGTAACCACTTTGCCCAACAATAAGTGGACTGAGACACAGTCCAATTAAAATGAGCACCACATAAACTAGCGTCTTAATCATTGTGCAGGCTCCTCAGTAGGCATAATCTCACCATAGATAACGAGTTGCTGCAGTAGTGGCGATGCTTGAAATTTATTGAGTGTAATTTTGTCAATCTTAACCTTGGCAAGTTTATCTAAAGACTTAATCGTTGCTTTGGTCTTTGGATCCCTTAAATCAAAGTACTGTTGTAACCACTTGTCTGCTAAAGAAATAGACTGTTGATAATTCACTTGATCAAAACGGTACAATGCTAATTGTGCTTGCAGTAATTTGTTGCGAATGTTTTCGACCAAATACCACTGTTGATCCGGTGACAATAGCGGTTCTAAATCAGTAGTACGTTTACGGATAGTGATGAAGCCATCAGTTAAATCATGCCAAGTACGGGCCAGGTTCTGTTGCCAGTCGTCAATTGAGTCCGTTACTGGAGGGGTATTTTTGGTTGCAGCAAAATTTTCATCAACACGATTTAACGTTAATTGTGTTAAGCCATCGATAAGGATATCTAGGTCAAAAATAGTATTGGTTACGTCTGTGGTTTTTAATGCTTTAACGTTGGTGATGTCATCAGCTAAGGCCTTACGCAGAGATGTTAATGCAGGATCTTTCATGGCGCTGATGCGCTCATCTGCTGACTGTAATAAACCAATTGCAGTTTGTGGATCATTTTCTAACCACAGCTTTCGGCCCGCCATGCGCACTAGGTATTCCGCTTCTGATGCCATCCAATGGTTAGGACTGCGCTGGGCAATAATGGCGACGCGTTCTTGCAATTGTTTAGTTGATTGCTGCAGATCGGCCAACTTCGCATAAGCTTTGGTATCGTTTGACTGTTGTTGATCTAGTGTACCAATGCGCTTATTGGTTGCCATTGTCGTTTGTTGTAATTCATCTTTTAACGATTTATTTTGTGTTACTTGCTCAGTGAGACTTTGTTCCAACTGAGCTTGGTCATTGCCTTGTTGATCAAGCTGCAAATAGAGCCAATAACAAGCTGCGATAGCAATAATTGCCACGATTAAACTGAACAAGACTCCAAGGCGGATCCACCAAGAGCTAGGTTTAGCTTTGCGTCGGCTCTTATTTACAGGAGAATTTACAGGAGAATTCACAGAGGATTTTGCAGAGGGATTGGACTGATTATTATTGGTTTTGTCAGCAGACTGCTGGCTGGTCGCATTGCCTTTTTTGGCCTGTGCCGGATTGTCCGTTGGACTTGGCGCAGGAGACATAACGTTCTCATCCTTGTGTGCTGGCGAGTTTGGATCTTTTTTATTGTTTTCCATGAACAGTCCTTGAAAGCAAAAATACAACCAATAAAAGCAATATTAATAAATGCGTGTCGATGCAACATAACAATACAATAACAAATTATAAAGCAAGACTCGTTAGTATAGCTTGAGTATTGGCTCCATTTGCATTGGTAATATGGCTCAATCCCATTGCTTTAGCTTGTAACTCGACGCGATTACTGGGGACTATGATATGACATGCACGTAACCATGCAAATAATTCTTTTGGTACAAGCTCGATTAAATTGGATAATGTTTCACCACTGGTAATCACAATGGTATCTATCCCAAACGATTTCCAGTGTTGAGTTATCTCTTTGCCGTCAAGTTTTGGTAGCGCGCGTTGGTAGACCTGCCAGTAGCTCACATTGGCGCCACGTAGTTGTAACTGTTCAGCGAGTGTTTCTCGTCCGCCTAAGCCTCGAACAATAATAAATGATTGTTTTTCGACATGCTGTAATTGGGGCAGTGACAATAAGCCTTCGCTATCTTGACTGTCTTCTGGCGAGCTAACGGCATGGATATTATATTGGGCTAGGCTATCTGCCGTTGCTTGACCGACAGCAAAATAACGGCAATATGAGGGGAAATTGTTGTGGAGTTTTTTTGCCGCAAAATCGACGGCATTGGTACTAATAAATAATAAATTATCAGTTTGGTCTAGTACGGCGTTAGTAATCGATTCGTTTGTATCAATGATCGCTAAAAGTGGAGTAACAAGATAAGCAACATCTCGACGTGAGAGTTGCTCCTCCATTGCTTGATTGCGCCCGAGTGGGCGCGTTAACAAGACTTTCATCGTCTGTTATCTTGATGACAAAATATTAACGGGCATACACAGCATCTAAAATAGTTTTAGCGCCGCGACTGATTAAATCTTCCGCAAGAGATTTACCAAGCGCTATACCATCCTGCTTAGCGCCCGATACTGTGCCATGGACTATTTGGCTACCATCAGGATTACCGACTAAACCTCGTAAGGTTAAGGTATCACCGTTAATTTCAGCAAAAGCACCAATAGGGACTTGGCATCCGCCTTCTAAACGGGAATTCATTGCTCTTTCAGCAAGCACTCTATAACGGGTTTCTAAATGTTCAAGTGGCGCTAATAATGCCTTAACGCGCTCATCATCGGTACGGCACTCAATACCCACCGCACCTTGGCCATTAGCTGGAAGTGACTCTTCGGCAGAGATAAAACCTGCAATACGGTCATTCAATTTTAAGCGTATTAATCCTGCAGCTGCCAAGATAATGGCTGCGTAATCACCGCTGTCGAGCTTGGCTAAACGGGTGCCAACATTACCGCGTAAATCTTTGATCACTAAATCAGGGCGAGCGGCTCTAATTTGGCACTGTCGGCGTAAACTTGATGTGCCTACCACCGCGCCCTGAGGCAATTCGCTGATAGATTTATAATTATTTGATACAAAAGCATCGCGTGGATCTTCACGTTCGCAAATAACTTGAAGCCCTAACCCTTCTGGAAAGTCTACCGGCAAGTCTTTCATTGAATGCACTGCAATATCGGCACGATTCTCAAGCATGGCAACTTCAAGCTCTTTAACAAACAGTCCTTTGCCACCGATTTTAGCCAACGGAGTATCTAAAATGACATCACCTTTGGTGCTCATCGGCAATAGTTCAACGGTTAATCCAGTGTGAATGCGTTCAAGTTCAGCTTTGACAAATTCAGCTTGCCACATTGCCAGTGGACTTTTACGTGTTGCGATACGAATTATATTTTCAGACATTGTAGTAGATCCATCAGATAGCCTCATTGAGGTAATGCTATCATTGCTCAAGCGATGATGTAACAAATCGATGGCAATTGTTTGAAGTCTGTAGAGCTTATTCTGGGCCTAGATCCTCGATTAACTTCTGGCGAAACCAAAAAAAAGTGCTACCATTATCACTGTTTTGGCGAAAACGTGAGGTTGGTTGGCTTTATTGGTGGTAATTGTAATAATAAATTAGTTTCTTATAATTATTTGTTATTAACGGTTTGTTTTTAAGCGTTTGTATTAGCCAAAGTATAAAGGATGTGAGTCTTGACCGATAAAACGGCATATTATCAAAAGGATCTAGCTGAGAAACTAAATAGCATCAGATTGACTAGAGTGCTTAATGTGTTGCCTGATTTACAGCAACATTTATTTCATCTCATCCCATTTTTAATTCAATATAATCAAATAGATGTTTCTGACATTATTGATCCTAAGACGCCGTGTGGAATACACAATTTTATATTGTCAGACGCGATGATTTCAGCATGTGATGCCTTGAGTTTACCTATTTCGGAGGCTATTGATTCAAGTGCTACGGCTTTTGAAGGCATATATGCCATGGGTAGCACTGCCAGTTTTGGACAAAACCCGCAAAGTGATATAGATATCTGGTTGGTTTACAACAGTAATCTTACCCAAGACCAGCTTAACTTAATCGAATATAAGAACAAACTCATTACTGACTGGTTTGCCGGTTTTGAGTTTGAAGTTAACTTTTATCTTGTGCATCCCATGCAATTTAGAGAATGCAGCGCATTTGATAATTGCCAGTCAGTAGGCATAGAACACAGTGGTAGTAGCCAACATTGGCTATTGTTAGAAGAGTTTTACCGCTCTCACATTCGACTCGCAGGCAAAGTTGTTGCTTGGTGGCCCGATGCGGATAGTCAAGATACTGAATCTGATCCTAACTTACTGTATCTTGGCGATGTCAATTCATTGCCAGCAGCAGAGTATTTTGGCGCCTCATTATGGCAGCTTTATAAGGGCTTAAATAACCCCCATAAAGCCTTGTTAAAAGTATTATTACTGGAAACATATGCTTCGGAATATCCCCATACCACGCTAATAAGCCAACAAATTTGGCAATATTGTCAACAACAAGATTTTAGTGTTGAAAATGATGCCTATTTACTGCTTTATCAACGTATTGAAGCCTACTTGATTGCTCAGGGAGATAGTAATCGTTTAGAAATTGTCAGACGTTGTTTTTACTTAAAGTCTGGCGTTACGTTATCGTGTGTATCACCTCATAGTGCGACAGACTGGCGGGTTGAAAAAATTAACAGTCTCGTTAAGCAATGGGGGTGGAGCCATGAGTTAGTTGCCACATTGGATAATAGCCCTTATTGGCATGCCGGCCAGTTAAAATGGTTCAATCAGCAGCTCAGTGAACTGCTATTAGTCAGTTACAAGAATCTATTAAAATTTGCCTCGAAACAAACGCTAAGTGAACGTATGCGGGTTGAAGAACTCGGCTTGTTGGCGCGTAAATTACACACTTATTTTAGTCATGATGACCATTTGTTGCAGCCTCTAAATCGTTTATGGAGTTTATCGACCGCGGAAAAGTCGTTAACGATCCGCCATTGCTTAAAGACATCACGATTTTATTTATATCGTCAACCTTATGACGAACTGGATCAATTTCAAGTCGATACTCGTTATCAACAAAACGCCTTTGATAATCATGCTATACACGATGCTGACAACATATGCAGCCTAGTTGCGTGGTCAGTGATGAATGGTCTGGCAACTTCAGAGACTCATTGGTTTCAAGTTGGGCGCAATAAAATGCGCGCCGACAAGCTAGGCTACCTTTCGCGTAAATTGATCCCTATCATGCATCATGTGCCCACGGTGTCTAAGCGCGATTTATGTGAGCCATGGTTTTATCAAAAAATTGTGTTTATTGCGAATATGGATGGTGATCCGACGACTCAATGGTTTGGACCTGAATCGATGCTGGATCATGCAAATGCCACTGTTTTATCCCTAGGTCAAACTAAACAGAATATGTTGTCATCAGTTGCAATCGTTTGCTTAGACAGTTGGGGTGAATGGCAATGTCATCGTTTTAACGGTCACACCGCATTACTTGAAGCGATTTCATTTATTATATTGGGATTAAAGCGTTCGAATGAACAAGTTGATTTATCGATTATTAGTTGCTCAGCCAAGTTAAAGCAACAGATTTTCAATCAGCTCAAAACACTGCTGTTACGTTGTTATGGTTTAATGAAGAAGGCGGATCAGACGAATACATTGATGCATTCAATAACGATTGGTGATCAACGATACCGTCTGTATTTTAATTCTTTAGGGATGATGTATCGTAAACGTGACTCGATGGCTCATAAAAAGAGTGATGAAACTTATGTGTTGCCGCGGCCTGATTTAGCGGATGATCCTCATTCGAGTGCGCCATCGGTGATCTACCAATATACAGTGATGGGTGCGAAACAGTACTTTTTACATAAACGTAATCAAATGCTGGATGTGTATATCGCGGATGAAATTAATCAGCTTGAGCATTTACAATATCAACATACTCACATCAATGATTTTGTTGCCCAAGAAAGTCACTTATACGTATTTGACGAGAAAAAACAACGACATCCTGTTTTTAATATGCCGCAGTTTTTCCAACTTGTACGCATAGAAGGTGAATTAACCGTTATGCCCTTTGGTTTGTCAAAAGATGAGATGGGCTCAGCATTTTAAGCATAAGCCCAATATCAATCACTATTTAATAACTCACTCAATCGCTATCACAAACTCAAACAATGGGACATTTATGGGTTTATCTTGAGCACAATACCGCTTTGCTTGTTAATTGCATCAATCACGAAAGGCATAAATTCCAACCCATTACGGGTATCTAACCATTTTTCGTCATTATAATTAAAGTGATAGCCACCAGATTTCGTGGCTAGCCAAATTTCATGAAGCGGTTCTTGTTTATTGATGACGATTTGCGAACCATCTTCAAAAGCCAACTGCAAAACATTGCCGCTTGCATTGATATCGACATCGGCATCTTGCTCGTCAATTGCTTTTTCTACCGCGTTTTCTATCTCGGCAAACATTTCATCGGCTAATCGATGAAATTCAGTATCTGTAATAGCCATGTATTTCTATCCTTTGCTTTCTGCGTTATGAATGCGATTATAAGTCCATTATTAACTAGATGCACAGATGTTGAGAAAAATGAGACTGCTTTTATTTATTATGCTTGCTAGCCTATTCGTAACCGCATGTGGTCAAAAAGGGGTTTTGTACAAAACACCTGAGCCAGTGGTCAATAAAGTCGCCCCAAAATCTGCCAGCACAGATGTGCTAAAGCAAACAGAGGAACTCGACTCTCAATCCTCAATTTCACAACAAGAATAGCATTTATAAGGGACCGTATTTTGGATTACTTTTCTTATCAAAATAATTCACTATTCGCAGAAGACTGCGATGTAGCTAAATTGGCCAAGATTCACGGCACGCCGCTGTACATATATTCTCGTGCCACGTTAGAGCGTCATTGGCATGCCTTTAATAATGCCGTTGCTGATCATCCTCATCTTATTTGCTATGCAGTGAAAGCCAATTCAAATCTTGCGGTATTAAATGTATTGGCCCGTTTAGGCAGTGGTTTTGATATTGTCTCTGGCGGTGAGCTCTCGCGTGTACTGCAAGCGGGCGGCGACCCTAACAAAGTGGTTTTTTCTGGTGTGGGCAAAACCGTTGCCGAAATGGAGCAAGCTCTCAACATCGGAATTTACTGTTTTAATGTTGAGTCGAGTGCCGAACTTGAACAGCTCAATGATGTTGCCGGGCGATTAGGGAAAGTGGCACCTGTTTCGTTGCGAATTAATCCTGATGTTGATGCCGGTACTCATCCTTACATTTCGACAGGTCTTAAAGAAAATAAATTTGGCATCGCAATGGATGAAGCCGAAGTGGTTTTTGCCCGTGCGGCTCAATTAGCTCATTTACATGTTAAAGGGGTTGATTGTCATATTGGTTCTCAGCTCACTGAAATAAAACCTTTCTTAGATGCGATGGATCGCATGCTTGCGTTGATAGACCGTTTAGGTGAGCTAGGTATTGAGATAAAACATTTTGATGTAGGTGGCGGCTTAGGCGTGACTTATAACGCTGAAACCCCGCCACATCCCGATGCTTATGCTGCAGCATTACTTGAACGATTAAATGGACGTAAGTTAACGTTAATTTTTGAACCGGGTCGTGCGATTGCGGCTAACGCAGGTATTTTCGTCACTCAAGTGCTTTATTTAAAAGAAAACAGCGATAAGCGTTTTGCGATTGTCGATGGGGCAATGAATGATCTTATTCGTCCATCACTTTACAGCGCATGGCAAAATATTATTCCGGTACAACAAAATGATGCGCCAACGTTTGCTTATGATATCGTAGGCCCAGTGTGTGAGACCGGTGACTTTTTGGGTAAAGACAGGCAGTTAGCGGTAAAAGCGGGTGACTTCTTAGCGGTTCGCTCTAGTGGCGCTTATGGTTTTGCGATGGCCTCAAATTATAATTCTCGCCCAAGAGTCGCTGAAATTATGGTTGATGGTGGTGATGATTTTGTTGTTCGTCAGCGCGAAACGCTACAACAACTTTGGCAAGGCGAACATTTATTGCCATAGGCAGTAAGCTAGCGGCATAACGTTTTATAAGGAAACTTTTGTGATCCATTTCACTAAGATGCACGGACTGGGTAATGACTTTATGGTTGTTGATGGCGTAACACAAAATGTGTTTTTTTCGCCTGAGCAAATTCGCCGTCTTGCAGATCGCAATTTTGGGATTGGTTTTGATCAACTACTGTTGGTCGAGCCGCCCTATGATCCTGATTTAGATTTCCATTATCGCATCTTTAATGCCGATGGCAGTGAAGTTGAACAGTGTGGCAACGGTGCTCGCTGTTTTGCTCGTTTTGTTCGAAATAAAGGCTTAACCCAAAAAAATAAAATTCGCGTGAGTACTAATTCAGGCAAAATCACTTTACGGATTGAGCGTGATGGTAACGTGACAGTCAATATGGGTGTACCTGTTATCGAGCCAAGCCAAATTCCGTTTAAAGCCAAAAAAAGCGAAAAAACATACTTACTACAAACCTCAATGCAAACTTACCTATGTGGCGCTATTTCAATTGGTAATCCACACTGTGTCATCGACGTCGAGGATGTGCAAACCGTGGCCGTTGATGAAATTGGTAGTATGTTAACCCGTCATGAGCGCTTTCCTAAAGGCGTGAATGTGGGCTTTATGCAAGTCATTACCCCTGGACATATTAAATTACGGGTATATGAGCGTGGTGTGGCAGAGACGTTAGCTTGTGGTACAGGAGCCTGTGCCGCTGCAGCGGTTGGGCAATTACAAGGTAAGCTTGATAAGCAGGTGAGAGTTGACTTACCTGGTGGTAGTTTAGTGATCAATTGGGACGGTGAGGGTAAACCTCTGTGGATGACTGGACCGGCTGAACACGTATATGACGGACAAATACAATTATGAGTGACATTACCACTGAAGCCAGTTTAACCAATGAGGCCACTGACGATACTGTTAGCAGCGCTCAAGCAAAAGATATTAATTCAATTGGCCAAGATCTTGGTGCCGATATGATGGTGAGTATGCAGCAAGCGCCGTTTGATGAAATGTTGATCCGCGAATACTTATTGGATAATCCTGACTTTTTTAATCGCTATCCTGAGCTGTTAGTCGCCATGCGTATACCGCATACTGAACGCGGCGCGGTATCATTAGTTGAACGCCGACAAGAGCTATTGCGTCAACGAGTGGGTCAGCTCGAAGAAGAAATTACTTCGCTAATGAATATTGCGACTCATAACGAGAGAATATTTAAATTTAATACTGAGTTATCGTTTAAAATGCTTGCGAGCCAAGACTTGGGTGAGCTGCGTCTAGTGCTGTCAGAGGGGTTAAAAACCGAGTTTGGCTTTAGTCATGTCAGGTTGATTACTGTGCACGATATCGACAGTGAATTAGCTAAGATTTGGCGTCATCGAGTCCAAAACGGTTATTACTTTGGCCGGTTAACCCAGTCAGAATCTAAACGTTTGTTTGGTAGCGAAGTCGGCTCTGTGGCATTAACTAAATTATCTGATGAAAATGGTCAGGTGATATTTGCCATCGCAAGTAAAAATCCAACCCATTTTCATCCCGACATGGATTCGTTGTTATTTAGCCAATTGCGTCGTTTGCTGGACCATATGTTGCCGCAACTGTAATCGTTAATGCCAAGTGTATTGTTTAGGATACACGGATTAGGTCAATCGTTTGTAACCACTTAGTCGCCATTCTAATTTGAGATGTTGGTATCAAAATGTAATCTAAATGCTCAGTACTAAGTCATTTATGCTTAGTTCAAGGCAAAAAAGCGTAGTTTAGTGTGTTAAACGAGCATTTTTCAACAATGAAATAGGCTTAAATGGCGACGGCCTGAGTCGTTACAATCTGGGAGTACCTTGATGAAGCCAACAGACTGGCAAACGATATTTAGCCAACATTTGACCTCAGAAAGACAGCTTTCAGCCTATACCGTGCGTAACTATATGTTTGAACTGCGTCGAGTTGAAGCCATCTTAACGGAACCAACCAACCTCATAGATGCCACTCGTGAACAACTGCAATCTGTACTGGCAAGGTTACATCGTAAAGGATTGAGTCCTCGATCCTTGTCTTTGTGTTTGTCTGCCTTAAAACAGTTTTTTGATTTTTTATTGCGCGAAGGTGCCGTAACGGTAAACCCAGCACAGACATTAAGTGCGCCAAAACAAAATAAACCCTTACCAAAAAATATGGATGTGGATGCCGTTAGTCATTTATTGTCCATAGCGGGCGATGATCCTTTGAGTTTGCGTGACAAAGCCATTATGGAATTATTTTATTCAAGTGGCTTACGTTTAGCCGAGCTAGCCAGCTTAGATCGCGCTGACATCAAGTTTGATCAACGTGAAGTTAAAGTCATGGGTAAGGGCAGTAAACAGCGTGTTGTGCCTATTGGTAAGCTAGCCTTACAGGCATTGACCGCTTGGCTGAATTGCCGTAATCAACTACCTTGCGCTGAAGTCGGAGAGGCGTTATTTGTCAGCAGTCAAGGCAAACGATTGTCTCATCGTAGTATTCAAGCGCGTATGGCTAAGTGGGGACAAGAGCAAGCCATGGCGGTCAAAGTTCATCCGCATAAGTTGCGCCATTCGTTTGCAACCCATATGCTTGAATCAAGCCAAGATTTACGTGCCGTACAAGAATTACTCGGTCATGCTAACTTATCGACGACACAAATTTATACCAGTTTAGACTTTCAACACCTTGCCAAAGTGTACGATAACGCGCATCCAAGAGCGAAAAAAGACAGGGGGAAATAATGATATCGCCATTGCCTAAAGCTTCAATAATCCAATATCAGCGTCTACAAACGTTTAGCGCGATTAGTTTTGACTTAGACGACACGCTGTACAATAACCTTCCTTATGTAATGCATGCCAGTGAGCAACTGTTTTGGTTCATTAATCAAACCTATCCCGCTACAACAGCATGGAATGTCGATCAATGGCAGCAACTCAAACATGCGCTGTTTACGCTACACCCAGAGTTAGCTCATGATACCAGTGCCGCCCGCTATGCCATGTTGCACCAAGGTCTTTTACACTTTAATTATAGCGAAGTTGAAGCCAGTAAAGGGGCACAAGATGGGATGACCTGTTTTCATCATCATCGTAGTAATTTTACCATTGATAATAATGTGATGCAGCTGCTAGAACGTCTCAGTCAACGCTACCGACTTATCGGTATCACCAATGGTAATGTCGACACCCAACGTATTGGGTTAGATAAGGTGATGCAATTTGTATTACACCCAGGTCATGGTGTTAAAATGAAACCTGCAGCCGACATGTTTACCCTCGCTTGCCGCCAGTTAGATATTAGGCCGTCGGCGTTATTGCATGTGGGCGATCATCCGCTGTCCGATATTGCTGGGGCGAAAATGGCGGGCTGCCAAAGTGTCTGGTTAAATCCATGTATGCAGCAACGGCATAAAAAAGCACAACCGGTATTACCGCATATTGAAATCAACCAATTGGATTTACTGCTCGAGTTACTTTAGCGCGGATTTAGCCTTTTAGGTCGATACCTGCTTTAAGGCTCATTTGTTCCACTTGCTCGCGGCTAGCATGCATATCAGCATCACCTACACGAAAGTAGGTGCCGCTATAAGGATCGGTGCCGACGTAGATAGGTCTTATTTTTACGTCGACGCAGGGTACATGGATGCGAATAAGCTTTTTAGACATGATTTCGATAATTTGCACATCAGTCGGCGCTAAAATATTGTGACTGATTTTTTTCGGATTTTGTAAAATTGTCCAAATTTCACTGAGCATCGGCATCGGATTAACAATCCCTTCAATCGTAAAATCACCATGCTGTTCTTTTACGCCTAAAATAATTTCACCGCCTAAGGTATTGGCAAAAGCGCTGTAACTTTCCCACATGCCTTCGGGCAAAGTACCCTTGCCGTCTCGTCCACCCGCTAACTTAAACTCTACTTGGGCAGACTCATGTAAATTGGCGATGTCGTCTAGGGCAAATGTTGGGTAATGATGAGGGGACATACTGACTCCATAATATTGCTGGCAATGTTACTGTATGAAGTTTCGCTAAAAAAAGGAAGCAAATCCGCTTGGGTTAAGTCGGCGTTGCTTCTCAAGAAGGGGATTTGAGCAAATTATAGCGCTAATGTTTTGGGGAACAATAGGGTGTTTTCAACATCAATATGAGTTTGTAAGTCGGCATCAAATTCAGCCAAGGTGCGATAACATGCTTGCCATGTGTGGCAAACGCCTGCAGGAATAGTGTAGTCATTGGTTAAGCGTCGAATAGTATGAAGCATGAGGTCGGCATTATCATGCTCGTGCAACATCATGTTAATCGGGTTGCCAATATGGCCAAAACAGCCATTGACAGGCTGACCTAAGCTGAGGGATTTAATCGCTGGAAACAGGATCTGTTCTTCTTTCATCAAGTGGGGCATTAATTCATCAATTAGCTCGCGTACACATTGCGCCAATGGTTTGATCTCATCATGATCATCACCATGAGCACGAAGCATTTTTTCGGTGTACTCAATCAATAATGGCGCTGTTTCACGGATATACCTATGGTGAGTCGCTTCAATATGATCGATTAAATCAACCAGCGATAATAGTGATAACTGTTCAGTTGTTTGCGGTGTTGACATGAGCCACTCCAAAGATGCACATAATTTACATGTATATTATATGCATCTTTGAATGGCTTCAATTTACTCGCAATGGTTTTGTTAGCTGGTTCACATATTCGGTGCCAATTTATACATTATTGAGTAGACGATTCAGCGCTATTTAATCTGGTTGCACTAGATTGATTTGGCTTGTTTTAGTTTAACGACAACGGAACAAGGCGATAATTATGGCTAATTGATATGTAAATAATTGTTTGGGTCCACTTCACATACCAACAAACCCTTGTTGGTATGTGGCTGCAGTTATGTCATCAACGGCAACCAGCATGTCAACAATGCAGATGTAGATGAGCATTTTTCGAGAATTTATCTGGCGTGCAATAGGCCGTCGATCGCCGCGTTACACTAAAGGCGATATCGCGCTATAGGTTATTGACAACATTTCGGGGGGCTCTTCGTTAAGCCTGTGAGTTGCTTAGCACATTCACTTAATCACCGACGAGGTGTATTATTGCTTTAAATCCGTAATGGCTAATTATTTGCTGTAAAGTTATCTTCAATATTAGTCGGTTAACCCCTGAAACCATTTAGTCGTAGGTTTTACATTGTCAGCAGAATATTCAGTTAAGCATATCCCTCACAGTTGGTTTGGACATTTGTATCAGCGCAGTGCCAATGCGCTTGAGTTAACGACAGAGGGCATCACCTTTATTTCAACTCAAGGGCAGTTTTTAGCACGATTTAGACAGACTCATCAATTGCTCAATGCTGGCCACCTATCGTGGCAGCAGTTAGATCACCCGCCAGTTTTTAGTGCCAGTTTACTCGGTAGCTTGCTAAGTGTGAATGCCGCCGGTACTTGTTATCAAATTCCATTTCTGAGCTATTTCGCTAAGTCTCAATTTAAACAACAAGTCGAATTACTCTGGGCCTTATCCCATGAAAACCAGTTATGTGATTTGATCTCTCGAATTGAAAAAGCAATATCGAGCCGCTATTTACGCCGGTCATTGGTTGACAAAATACGCCCGAGAATTGAGCGAGAATACCGCCGCTGGTTTCCCTGGAGTGACCGCGTCGAATTGCCCACAAAAACACGCGCGGCGTTAACTCAATTGCGCGATTTTTACCACTGGAATAATGCGGATGTGGAGCATATTCGTGAGCATTATATTCAATCTCAATTACTCGCGTTTGCTGACTTTTTCGATCATGTAGAATCAAACCCATTAACCGATAAACAGCGCCGTGCATGTATTATTGACGACGATAACAATCTGCTGTTAGCGGGTGCGGGAACCGGTAAAACCAGTGTAATGGTTGGCCGCGCGGGGTATTTAGTTGCCAGTGGCCAAGCTCAAGCGGATGATATTTTATTATTGGCTTATGGTAAAAAAGCCGCCAAAGAAATGGACCAGCGAATTAAACACCAGCTTGGCACCGATGATATTAAGGCGAGTACGTTTCATAGTTTAGGATTGAAAATCATTGCCGAGGTTGAAGGTGTTAACCCCAGCTTGTCACCTTGGGTAAACGATGAGCAGGCTAAAGATAAATGGGTGCACAATAGCTTACAAACCTTGATTGAAGATGAGCCTTATCGTAAACAAGTTTTTGACTATTTTAGTCATTTTTATTACGTGGAGAAAAACCCGTTCGAATTTACCACCGAAGGTGATTACTTTGAATATCTAAATGATAACGACATCCGCTCATTAAAAGGCGAAAGAGTGAAAAGCTTTGCTGAGCTGTATATCGCCAATTGGTTATTTATTAATGGCATTGAATATCAGTATGAAGCCAAATATGAATATGACGTCAGTACAGTTGATTTTCGTCAGTATCAAGCTGATTTTTATCTTCCACAACATCACGTTTACATTGAGTATTACGCTATCGATGGCGCCAATAATACTGCGCCTTATATCGATAACGCTGCGTATTTTGCATCAATGGAGTGGCAACGTCAGTTACATAAAAAACATCAAACTAACTGCATTGAATTATTTTATTATCAGCACAAAAAAAATCAGTTAATCAACAGGCTCGAGCAGGCCTTAACGGTATTTAAAGTTAACTATTCGCCATTGCCTGACGACGCCATATTGGCAACCCTTCATAAGCTAGGACGAGTGACTGAGTTGGCTAAACTGTTCAGTCAGTTAATCGGCTTATACAAAGCGGCTTGTGTTGATGAAAAAGGCTTAGAGCAGGTATTTGCCAATGCTGGCGATCCTCAACAAACCCGTAAAGCGTTTGAATTGTTGCAGCCCATTTTACAGCAATATCAGCAGCATTTATCTGCGAGCGGTGATATCGACTTTGAAGATATGATCGCTAAAGCGCTCGGTTATCTGCAAAGCGGCCAATATGTTAGCCCGTGGCGATATATTATGGTCGATGAGTTTCAGGATATTTCAGAACCTAGAGCGCGTTTAGTGCGTGCCCTGCGAGATTCGAGAGCGAATACGAGCAACACTGATACCTCACTATTTTGTGTTGGAGATGATTGGCAGGCCATCTATCGCTTCAGTGGTGCGGATGTCAGCTTAACGACTCAATTTTCGCGGTATTTTGGCAATACTACCGAAACATATTTAGACCTTACATTTAGATTTAATAACCGTATCGGCGAAGTAGCCAGTGCCTTTGTGAGCAAAAACCCTAATCAAATCAACAAAAATATTCATTCGTTAGTACAGGTTGTCGATCCTGCGATATCAATACTTCGCCGCGGCGCCAATGAGGGCGCAACCAAAGATGAACCGAGTAGCAATGCATTAGAGCAAGCCTTGAATGCGCTGTCTGTCCGCGTAGCTAAAGCCACTGATAAGCCCACAACTAAACCGACAGTATACTTACTGGCACGCTTTTGGTTTCAGCTGCCAGATAAAGATCTGCTGCGTCAGTTAACGGTTAACTACCCCATGTTAGTGATTGAGTGTTTATCGTTTCATGCATCCAAAGGTAAAGAGGCTGACTATGTGGTGATCATGGGGCTGACACAAGGCATACATGGGTTTCCGTCAAAAAAAATGACCCCACCAATACTCGACGCTTTCTTGCCTCAAGCTGAAGATTTTGAATTTGCCGAAGAACGGCGATTATTTTATGTCGCACTGACTCGAGCAAAGCATCGGGTTTACGTGTTAGCCGATATGACCAATGCCAGCCCATTTTTGGTCGAACTTATTCAGCAGCACTATGCCATTGAACAGAATGAATTCAGTAGGTCTTTGGTGCAAACACTGTTTGAGCAGATCAAATGTGCTCAATGTACTACGGGCACGCTAATACCGGGAACCGGCAAGTTTAAGTCATTTTTCTCCTGCTCACATTCTCCATTATGCGATCACAAACAAGCAGGCTGTGATCTCTGTGGCAGCCCAATGACTCGCAAACGCGCTAAAGGTTTCACTATTTGCTTAAACGATAATTGTGGTCACATGGCACCATTGTGCAACATATGTGGCGCTGATATGACCTTAAGAGAAAGTGCCCGTGGGGCTTTTTGGGGCTGTAAAAATTATCGAGGTAATAGTGGGCTCAGCTGTAGCCATACCATTGCTACAGAGAAAATCACTCGGCTACAGGCACATTAGTCATTAAAAAGGGATGTTTCTCATCGTCTTTAACGCTTGGTGATAAGTGGTGTGTCATTATGGGGGTAACGGATAAAACAAAACGGGCTTTCCATTGCTGGAAAGCCCGTTTCACTACAAAAACTTAGACGCTAAGTCTTAGTTCATGCCATATTTCTTTAATTTCTTACGTAAAGTACCACGGTTGATACCTAACATATTAGCAGCGCGCGTTTGGTTGCCACGAGTGTGTTGCATGATGATGTCTAGTAAAGGCGCTTCAACTTCGCACAATACCATTTCATATACTTCAGAAGCTTCCTGACCGTCTAACTGTGAGAAGAAGTTAGTTACGGCACGTTTAACTGCGTCACGTAATAACTGCGGCTTGATAGTGCCGTTTGCTGTTTCGATTTTGCCTACGGTAAGCTGGTGAACTTCTGTGTTAGTTGTCTGATCAAACATTCTATTCTGCTCTTTATTAAATTCTAAACTAATTCATCAAAATAACATTCTACGAAGGAATGTTGCTGGGCAGCGGTTTCAAGCCTATTGAAGTCAGCACGAAATTGACGCTGTTCCTCATGGTTTAGGTACCACCCGACATGCTTTCTAGCAAATCGGACACCTTTGTATTCGCCATATAAGTCACAAAGTTTCTTAAGGTGTTCAAGCATTACTGTGCGTTGCTCTTCTGCCTTAATTGGCGCTAACTTTTTACCTGTTTCCAGGTAATGTAGGATTTCTTTAAAAATCCATGGCCTTCCTTGTGCACCTCTTCCTATCATCAGGGCATCGGCGCCAGTGTAGTCAAGTACAAACTTGGCCTTCTCCGGTGTGTCGATGTCCCCGTTGGCGATAACAGGAATTGAGACAGTCTGTTTAATTGCTTTGATAGTGTCGTACTCGGCAAAGCCTTTGTACATGCATTGTCTTGTTCGGCCGTGAACGGCGAGCGAGGCAATACCACAATCTTCAGCAATTTGGGCTATTTCAACACCATTACGATGTTCAGGCTCCCAACCTGTGCGGATCTTTAACGTTACTGGTACATCCACTGCTGCGACCACGGCTTGTAAAATCTCTTTTACTAAGCTGGGGCTTTGCATTAGCGCCGAACCCGCAAATTTTTTATTCACTTTCTTTGCTGGGCAGCCCATATTGATATCAATGATGTGCGCACCTTGTTCAACGTTGAACTTAGCGGCATTGGCCATTAAATCAGGATCTGCACCTGCTATTTGTACCGAGCGTATCCCTTCTTCGCCAGAATGCATCATGCGCTGACGGCTTTTATCGCTGTCCCAAACATCGGGATTCGACGAAAGCATTTCTGATACGGCCAAAGCTGCGCCATAGCGTAAACAGAGATTTCGGAAGGCTTGATCGGTGACACCTGCCATTGGTGCGGCAATCAGCTGATTAGACAGTTGATACGGGCCAATTTGCATTATGTACTTCACCTTGCTCTCCAAAGGGGCGCTATAGTAGCCCTTTTTCACGGCTGTGAAAAGGTCAATAAATGACCTAAATGCAACTTTTTTGCTTGACTTTCATTAGCCGTCACATCTTTGACTAATAAATGAGGTTTTTCGACTATTTTTGAGCACTGGTGCGAGTTGCAGAGAGACTTTTTCTGTATCTAAGTGTCAATAATTGATGTTAATGACCTGTAAACGAGGACTGACGCACTCAATTATGGTTAATTGAGTGCGATTTTTCTGCGTGTTGGCTACTTACGTACCCCAGTTAAGCGGCTCCAGTCTTCCTTGTTGCTAACGGGATCCATGATGAACCATTGGCTGTAGAAGTCGGATACATCTTGGGCTTGTTCTTGTAATAAACCCGAGAGTGCTAGTTTGCCACCCACTCTCACTTTTTCGGCTATCAATGGCGCGAGTTCTTTTAATGGGCCGGCAAGTATATTAGCGACTAAGACATCGGCCTGTAGGTTAGCGGGTTGATCTTCTGGTAAATACAGTGCCAGTTTATCGACTACGTCGTTACGTTCAGCATTGGCTTTTGAGGCGTCAATGGCTTGATAATCAATATCAACACCAGTGACTTTCTTGGCACCGAGTTTAATGGCTGCAATGGCTAAAATGCCTGAGCCGCAACCAAAGTCGATGACTTCTTGGTTTGATAAATCAAGGCTATCTAACCATTCTAAACATAAGGCCGTTGTGGGGTGAGTGCCAGTACCAAACGCTAAACCGGGGTCGAGAATGACGTTAACGGCCGTCGGATCTGGAATTTTACGCCAGCTAGGACATATCCATAAGCGTTCACCAAATTGGATAGGGTGGAAGCTGTCCATCCATTCGCGTATCCAGTCTTTGTCTTCTACTTGTTCAATTTTATGCTGAAAACCTTTTCCTAGAAATGGCATAGATTCTAAAAATTCGATTGTCGGCGATAAATCTGTACCTGCATCAAATAATGCAATCATTACAGTATCTTGCCACAGCGGAGTTTCTCCTAGCTTGGGTTCAAAAATAGGTTCGTCTTGGCCATCTTCGTAAGTGATACAAATAGAACCTTGATCCATTAATAAGTCGCCAAGCATGTCGGCGTTATCGCGATGAGTGTGAATGCGTAATTGGATCCAAGCCATGGGATTTTCCTAACTGTGGTAAAAGTAATATCAAATTGGCGCTCATTATACGCAAGTTATTTTAAGATGCTCGTGTCCATGAGCGTTTATTGGTTTTTAGCTCGGCGCAAAGGGGCACTTTACGGTTAAGTTTATGGAGCAAAAAATGGCAATTGATGCAAAAGCATCTAGCCCGTAAATTTTTAAGCTAAAGAGTGGTCGCTTTTACTTGGATCACATTTCAGAATTATTCTTTCGATTATTTCAACTGCTGAATGCTAGTGACTATAGTTAGTTAAGTGTCAGTATTATTTGACTGTTTATTTGATTCTTTGTGTGATCGGCTTCTAACTCCAGCCTAATAGTAGGTGAGCATTATCACGGTTTGATTGTCGTTATTTGCAGCTATGCAACAACTCTTGATATGGTCAATGCTTGCTATTGTGCCTGACTGGAAGTGATGATTTATGGCTGCGAATTCTTTGCAAACTAAAGCCGGCAGTGGTGCCAATACTGCTAAAGGGTTTGCTAATCCCGTTTGGGCTGATCTAATAGATAAACTGCAAAGTCTATCTGGAGTGGTGCTTGGGCTTTTTTTAGTGATGCATCTGCAGTTTGAGTCGAGTCTTTTACTCGGTAAAGAAGCTTTTTATCAAGTGGCACAATTTATAGAAGGTGGCGTGTTCAGTGAAACCGATCATGGCTACTCTCTGTTGACGCAAATATTTTTCTGCTTTATATCATTAGTCGTCTCGATCCATGCGGTCCCAGCCTTGTGTCGTTTCCCTACTCAAATTGGACAATGGCGAGCTTTACGTAATCAAATGCGTTTTTTACCCCATGAAGAAACTAAAATCTGGTTTTGGCAAATGATCACTGGCTTTTTGTTGTTCTTTCTCGTCCCGATCCACTTTTTTACCATGATGACCCCCCCTGAGACTGGCCCGTATCTTTCTGCTGAGCGGGTATATCACTTTAATACATGGGCGTCATATGTGTTGTTATTGCCCATCGTCACGATTCATGCGGTGTTTGGTTTATATCGAGTAGTGGTGAAATGGGGTTTGGTTGCGCACCGTTTTGCCATGCTCAAGTTTGCTAAGATGCTGTTTGGCTATTTAATGCTGTTAGGGATGGCAAGTATGCTGGTTTATATTATTCTCGGCCGTTCTCTGGGGTTACCTGAGGTGCCATATGTGTCGACGTTATAGGCAATGAAGATTATTCATATCGTCATTCAGTCAGGCACAAGCGCGAATAAGAGCGAAAGCTGGTACACGGTAGCAAGCGGTAAAGCGAATCAATAGCGAATAAGAGCTAGGTGCTAGATCGCTTCGCTGCTAGATGCTATAGGAGCTAAAGCAGGTAAATGGTAGCTAGCGGTAGAATACGATATCAAGCGGTCAAAGCGATGAATAGCGATAGCAAACGGTAAAGAGACTAAGAGACTAAGAGCTAGGTGCTTACGAGCTAAAAGCTAAAGCTGAAAATCGATATCAAGCGATGATAGCGATCGCTTCGTTTACTGAAAAAACGAGATGCAGATTGATTTAATCGCTGGAAGCGTACTAGTAGGACGTAGTCCGCTGCAGTTTCTAGCTACAGCTTATTATTATTTAAACAAAAAAATGCCGCTAAAGTAGCGGCATTTTTGTAATGATTTGGCGATTCAGTAAATAATTACTTCGCGCGTTTCATTGCGGTAAAGAATTCTTCGTTCGTTTTGGTCATAGCCAACTTATCGATTAAGAATTCCATTGCAGATACCTCATCCATTGGATGAAGAATTTTGCGTAAAATCCACATTTTCTGAAGTTCTTCAGCTGTGGTTAATTTTTCTTCACGACGTGTACCTGAACGATTGAAATCAATCGCTGGGAACACACGCTTTTCTGCCGCCTTACGAGAAAGGTGTAACTCTTGATTACCTGTACCTTTAAATTCTTCGTAAATGACTTCGTCCATTTTCGAACCGGTATCAACAAGTGCGGTAGCGATAATAGTTAAACTGCCACCGTGTTCAATGTTACGTGCAGCACCGAAGAAACGCTTTGGACGGTGAAGTGCGTTGGCATCAACACCACCGGTAAGGACTTTACCTGATGATGGGATAACGGTGTTGTATGCACGAGCTAGACGGGTGATAGAGTCTAATAAAATGACTACGTCTTTTTTGTGCTCAACTAAGCGCTTGGCTTTTTCAATAACCATTTCAGCAACTTGAACGTGACGACTTGCTGGCTCATCAAAGGTTGAAGCAATAACTTCACCTTTAACCATGCGCTGCATTTCGGTCACTTCTTCAGGACGTTCGTCAATCAGTAATACCATCAACACCACATCCGGGTTGTTGTAAGTAATACTTTGAGCAATGCTTTGCAGTAATAATGTTTTACCGGCTTTTGGCGGCGCAACAATCAAACCACGTTGGCCTTTGCCTATCGGTGAACAAAGATCAAGGATACGCGAGGTGATGTCTTCTGTTGAACCATTACCACGTTCCATACGAAGACGTTCTTCAGCATGAAGTGGGGTTAAGTTTTCAAACAGGATTTTGTGGCGAGAGCTTTCTGGTTTATCAAAGTTGACTTCACTGACTTTTAAAAGTGCAAAGTATCTTTCGCCTTCTTTCGGCGGTCTGATTTTACCAAAAATACTGTCACCAGTACGCATGTTAAAACGGCGAATTTGGCTTGGTGAAACATAAATATCGTCAGGACCCGCAAGGTATGAGCCATCTGAACTTCTTAAAAATCCAAATCCGTCTTGGAGGATTTCTAATACACCGCCACCGAAAATGTCTTCTCCGCTTTTGGCGTGAGCTTTCAAAATAGAGAAGATGATATCTTGTTTACGGGTACGAGCCATATTTTCCAGATTCATGCTTTCAGCAAGAGAAACTAGATCCGAAATTGGCGTGTCTTTTAATTCTGTTAAATTCATGTATGGGAGTCTTGTGTTGCGCGACGAAGCTAACCGCAATCAATCAGTAGGATTGAAAAGATATTTTATGATTGATAAGCGAGAAGAGGTTAAGTTGAAAAGATCTGATGAATAAATTAGCACTATATACGTTGGGCGTCCACAAATTTAGGCTAAATATTATTTTAAAGCGGCACAAACTGTTTAAAACTTGTGCCGATTAACATTTTTAGGCTATTTCTACTTAGATTTTAGTGTCGATAAACTCTTTCAGTTGTGTCTTTGAAAGTGCGCCAACCTTGGTTGCCACTAGTTCGCCACCTTTGAACATTAACAATGTTGGAATACCGCGGACGCCGTATTTCGCTGGTGAAACGCTGTTTTGGTCTACGTTTAGTTTTGCCACGGTCAGTTTGCCTGCATACTCTTCAGCAACGTCGTTTAGGATTGGGGCAATCATTTTACAAGGACCACACCATTCCGCCCAGAAGTCGACTAATACGGGTGTTTCAGACTTTAATACGTCGTTTTCAAAGCTGTCATCGCTTAGGTATATAATTTTATCGCTCATGTTGTTCTCCGGATTTGGTTCCATTGCTAGTTTATTAATGGCTTACGATGTATATTGGGTCAGTTAAATAGCTTTTCAAGAGACCGTTTTAGTAATGTAGCTATTTCAAACGATCGAATCTTTTTTTGCAACCCCTACAGGTATGCTTGTGCTATGAGCCAAACACATTTATCGACCCAGAAATTCGCCGACTTCCCTTTAAAGCCCGAAGTACTAGCGGCGTTAAACGAGAACGGCTTTGAGTTTTGTACGCCAATACAGGCGTTATCTTTACCTATTTTACTTAATGCAAAGGATATTGCCGGACAAGCCCAAACAGGTACCGGTAAAACCATGGCCTTTTTAGTGGCCACATTTAACCATTTATTAACCGTTGCTGCACCTGAGGGGCGCAAAGCAACCGAACCTCGCGCTATTATTATGGCGCCAACACGCGAGTTAGCAATACAGATTGCTAAAGATGCCAACTTATTAGCGGCACATACAGGCTTAAGAGTCGGTATTGTTTACGGTGGCGAAAGCTATGAAACTCAACGCGCTGTATTGGATAAGGGTGTTGATATTTTAATTGGTACCACTGGACGTATTATCGATTACGTGCGTCAAGGTGTCATCAGTTTAAGCCACATTCAAGCCGTGGTGCTTGATGAAGCTGACCGTATGTTCGATCTGGGCTTTATTAAAGACATTCGCTTTTTATTCCGCAGAATGCCTGATGCTAAGTCACGCTTGAATATGCTGTTTTCTGCCACGCTGTCGATGAAAGTGCAGGAATTAGCTTATGATCATATGAATGATCCTGAGAAAGTTGAAATCGAACCGTTAGAAAAAACCTCTAAAAATATTAAAGAGGAGATTTTCTATCCGTCGATGGAAGATAAGATGCGATTATTATTGAGCTTAATCGAAGAAGATTGGCCTGATAAAGCAATTGTGTTTTCGAACACAAAACACAGCTGTGACAAATTGTGGTCTTATTTAGAAGGTGACGGTCATCGAGTCGGTTTATTAACTGGCGATGTACCACAAAAGAAGCGTATTCGTATTCTTGAGCAATTCACCTCTGGTGCTATCGACGTTTTAGTGGCAACAGATGTCGCCGCGCGCGGGTTACATATTTCTGACGTTTCACACGTGTATAACTATGATTTACCAGATGATTGTGAAGATTATGTTCATCGTATTGGTCGAACAGGTCGGGTGGGACAAAAAGGCGTTTCAATTAGTTTTGCTTGTGAAGAATACGCAATGAATTTACCTGAAATTGAAACCTTCATTAACCATTCGATTCCCGTTTCTAATTATGATCGTGATGCACTATTAGATGATATTCCGCCTCCGGCACGTATTCATCGTAAGCCTCCTACATCTCGTACGCGTGATGGCGGAAGTAAAGGTGCGCATCGAAGTGGTGGTAATACTTCGCGTCCACCACGTCATAGGACTCGTAGACCATAGTCAATGCCATTGCTAACTGTATCTCAACCCTATGCGGCGATAACGCTAGGCTCTAACAGTTTTAATATGTTGGTGGCTAATTCGGTAGGTAATAAACCGATTGTTATCGCTAAATATAAACGTAAAGTTCGCCTTGCCGAAGGTATTGGTGATGATGGCATTTTGTCTGAGCATGCTATGCAGCGTGGCTTAGCGTGTTTGGCTATGTTTGCTGACATGCTGGCGCAACATCATATTAATAGTGATAATGTGGCTGTATTTGCTACAGCTACCTTGCGGGTTATCCGTAATGCCGATGAATTTCACCAAAGAGCGATGCCTATTTTTCAGCATCAAATTGAGGTCATTTCGGGGTTGCGAGAAGCTGAGCTTATTTATCAAGGTATGGTTGCCACGACTAAAGGTAAGGGACGCCGTTTAGTTATTGATATTGGCGGCGCGAGTACCGAGTTTATTATCGGTGATGGGAGCCAGGTGCTGTTTAAAACCAGTTTGCCAATGGGCTGCGTGCTATTTAATCAACGATTTTTTAGTCAAGTGCCAGTTAACATCAGCGACTTTGAACAGGCTATAGATTACGTTAATACCATGTTGGCACCACATCGTCCTCAATTGCTCGACTTAGGTTGGCAAAGTGTTGTGGGGGCTTCTGGAGCCGTTCAGTCAGTGGTGTCGGTGTTACAGCATCGACAGCTCTCCGAGGTGATGACTCTAGATGTTTTGTATGCTTTTCGAGATGAAGTATTATCGCAATCGGATGCCAGACTTCGAGGGATTAAAGGCTTAAATGCCGAACAAGCGCCCACTTTTTCCGCGGGAGTGGCGATATTAATTGCGTTGTTTGAAAGTTTATCGATTAGTCGCTTACATCTTGCTGGTGGTGCACTTCGCGAAGGCGTGTTGCAACTGCTAGCCGATCGTATTGCTGCATCAGCCAGAGGTTGAATGCAAGATAATATAATGGCCGTAATTGAATAAAAAAAGGTCGCACTTATGCGACCTTTTTTATGCTTAAACGATTAACCATTACTGTAATATTTTGACTAAATCGGCTTCTAAACTGACCGTAGGTCGTTCAACAATACGGCCCATTTCTTTGCCTTGTTGATGCACAATAAAGGTTGGAATTCGGCTGAATGCATATTTTGCCGCAAGCCCTTCAGGATCCTGCTTATTGCGATCGACGCCAATGTATTCAACTTCAATGTTGGGATTGGCTACGGTTTCAATAATTCGCATAAAGTGCGGTGTTTCTCGATGGCAATCAGGACACCAAGTGCCAATGATAACCACAATTTTTGTCGGTTCTTTGATTGCCTTAAGTACATCAATTGCACTTGCATCAACTTGATAGTTAGCAAAGCCTTCAGCATAGCCTGGCAATTCACTCGCTATCGTTTGTGATTGGATCACGCCGGTTAAAATCACTTCTTGTTTCTCCTCGCTGCATGTGGCAATAAAGCCTTGTTGATCTTTTTCAAACGCGCAACCTGCATTTGCAGATACGACCATAGGTAACATTTGAGTACTGAAAAAGAGTGCGGTTGTTGCCAATAAAGTTCTAACGCTATTGTTCATGATAATGTCTCATTTAAGAAGTGAAGACTGTACTGTAAGGCATACTCAGTATGGAGTAATAAATACTTTTAAAACAGCTATTTGCATCTCTTTTGCGCAATCCATTGACCTGTTGTCGGGTCATTTTGCCTTGTTAGCAAAACGAATGACAAGTTTGATATGAAATAGGTCAAATATTGTGATTTTAGCTTGCTTACTCCACCCCGTAACCCAATTTGAGGTTAAGTATTCAAGCATGCTTAAACCTGAGTGTTAAGGGGACATGTTTGATGATGCAAACTAGATCACGTTAATGAGCCGATAGTGGTACAAGATGAAAAAGCCAATCCGATAGAGATTGGCTTTAGCAGAACTTAAACGGTTGAATTACTTTTGCTCTTTCAGCCACTGTGCTGCACGTTTAGCAAAGTAGGTCAGAATACCGTCTGCCCCAGCGCGTTTAAAGCAAAGTAATGATTCCATCACGATGGCTTTTTCGGCTAACCAACCGTTTTGAATAGCGGCCATGTGCATGGCGTATTCACCGCTGACTTGATAAGCAAATGTGGGTACGGCTAATTCTGTTTTGACCCGGTGTACTATGTCTAAATAAGGCATACCAGGCTTAACCATCACCATGTCAGCTCCTTCTTGGATGTCTAATGCGACTTCATGCAATGCTTCGTCGCTATTAGCGGGATCCATTTGGTAGCTGTGTTTATTGCCGCCTTTTAAATTGCTAGTTGAGCCGACTGCATCACGGAAAGGACCATAATAGTTTGATGAATATTTAGCCGAGTAAGCCATAATCTGGGTATTAACAAAGCCATTTTCTTCAAGGGCTTGGCGAATTGCACCAATACGACCGTCCATCATGTCTGATGGCGCGACAATATCTGCACCCGCAGCAGCATGTGATAGGGCCTGTTTAACTAAAACCTCAGTGGTGATGTCATTTAGGATATAGCCAGTATCATCGATGATACCGTCTTGGCCGTGAGTGGTATATGGATCTAAGGCTACATCAGTCATGATACCAAGCTGCGGGAATGCTTGCTTTAATTCGCGTACAGCACGCTGTACCAAGCCATCGGGATTATAAGACTCTTCAGCAAGTAAGCTTTTCTTATCGACAGGTGTAACGGGAAATAGTGCGATAAGCGGAATGCCTAGTTCAACAAGTTCGGCGGCTTCTTTTATCAATAAATCAACCGAGAAACGCTCAATACCTGGCATTGAGGCGATTTTTTCTGAGCGTTGAAAACCTTCTAAGACAAACATCGGATAAATAAGATCGTTAACCGTTAAGGTATTTTCAGACATTAAACGACGGCTAAATTCATGTTTACGCATGCGGCGCATTCTGCGCTGTGGGAAGGCACTGGTAATAATATTCACTTTCGACTCCTGGTTTAGATCTGGTCTGTTTCGAGCTGGTAAGAGCAGACTTTATTTCGGCCGCTGCGTTTAGCTTGGTACAGGGCTTTATCTGCTTGTTCTAGTAATAATAATGGATGTTGATCACTGTCTATAATCGCCTCGCTCACACCAATACTGACCGTCATTGATATCGTGTGCCCATTATGGACAACGGCGAGTTCGCTAATGGAACGGCGAATTTTCTCTGCAACGAGTAAGGCGCCTTCTTTATCAGTGCAAGGTAAAATAATAGCAAACTCTTCACCGCCAAAACGTGATACGAGATCCGTTGGACGCTTTAAATATTCACTCAGTGTATTCGCAATCGCTTGTATTGTGAAGTCACCGGTAAGATGACCATATTGATCATTAATATCCTTAAATTTATCGATATCAATCATTAACAAGGACATTGGTGACTGCTGACGACGACTAATACGACCTTCGGCGATTAAGCGTCGGTCAAAAGCACTGCGGTTTTTTACACCTGTCAGGCCATCAATGGTATTTTGTTCCGTCAACTTTTGGTTGGCCTCATTGAGCTCACGTAAGGTCATCTCTAATTCCAAGGTGCGCTCTTGTACCATCTGCTCAAGTTTTTCATTATTTTCGGCTTCACTTCGCAGGGCTTCTTCGCGAGTTTCACGAAGTCGTTGAGCTTGTGCTAATGCCTGTTGTTGGATTTTAAATTTGGCCTTACGTTCGTCATTGTAGCGCAAGGCGAGCACTGCAGCCATGGTGAGCACTTCAAAGGTGAGTCCTATCATGATGGGCGTTTGTGGCGACATATCGGGGGTGAATAAGCCGATATAAATTAATCCGGTAATAATGCAACCAATCATTAATCCCATACGACCTATGGCATATAAAGGTGCATTTCGTTGGCCACCAAAGGCTTGAATTAATGAGAAAGCCATTAAAATGGTACAGATAGTTAACACCACAAAAGCCAATATGTATAACGCAGAGCTGTAATTAATAAACGGCATAATGACCGTTAAACTGAAACAAAGTACAGCCATGATACGACAAAGGTATAGCATTTTTAAATTATGATATTTGAGCTGCAATACTTTTTCAGTAAACATCAATGAACATCCCAGTGTAAGTGGGATCACAATGATAAAAATATATTGTTGCATAAAGGGCCATTGAGGCCACAAATACCGAAAGGAGACGCCATACAGAGACGCCGTCAATAATGTTAACCCCAGTACATAACCGCTGTAATAACTGTAACTATATGATGTAGATGCAAGTGCGATAAATAAACTGAACAGACAAATAGCGAGTAATAATCCTATTTGCATGCCATTAAATAAGTTTTTAGTTTCAGTAATTTGAGTCAGGTCATTGGATGACCACAATACCAGAGGTAGCCTAATACTGCCTTTACTGTCTATTTTGATGTAAAAAGTGTGGGTTTCACCTGGCTTAAACTGGACAGGATATAAAAAAATATTACTTTGTAATGGACGGTGTTTAAACGCAAGTGTGTCACCCATTATTTCTGTGCTGACGAGATCACCATCAATCATATGGTATATTTTGATACTGTCGAGCAAAGGGTTGTCTAAAGCAATAATGCGTGACAAATGGTCATTGGGGTTAAATATACTAAAACTCAGCCAATAATTTTCAATGCCTATCTTGTATGGTTGTTTAGGGTTGAGTTTTTGCCAGGTATTTCCAGGTTGTTGTAATAATCTGGCTAACGTTTCAATATCATCACTTTTGTTGGCGTAAACCCAGTCTTGCAGTTCAATTTTGCTAATCGAATCCGACGTGAGCCTCAGTGGCATAGTGGTTAATGTATCAGCCCAATTGCTGTGGCTAATCAAGATTAAACACATCCCAATTAATACCCTTGGCTTATATCGATTAAGTTTGCGCAAAACCTCAGCTATTATGGTGTTCATAAATGGCTGCTCAGGTGTTTATTTGCGGGTAATTGGAAAAAATCACGACTATTTTTATAGCATGCTTGCGCTAATGATGTAGGCGATTGCTGGCGTAAATTTGCCATATACTCAACAATATAAGGTAAGTATTGAGGTAAGTTTTTACTCGATTTAGGTTTTGGTCGCATACTGCGCGGTAGTAAATAGGGACTATCTGTCTCTACCATTATACGGTGGTCGGGGATCAATGGTACTAGTCGTGCTAGTTCTTGTCCTCGGCGCTCATCGCAAACCCACCCTGTAATACCGATATGCAAATCAGCCGCTAAGCATTCGATTAACTCATCTTTACTGCCAGTAAAACAGTGTAATAAGGCATTAGGGAGTAGAGCTCTGTACTCATTTACAATGGCAATGAAGTCCGCATGTGCTTCACGACAATGCATCAGCACTGGCATATTGAGTTCACAAGCCAGCTCTAATTGCGCTGCAAATACTTTTCTTTGGGCCGGACGCGGTGAAAAATCGCGATTATAATCAAGCCCACATTCACCAATAGCAACCACAGTGTCTTGCCGAGCGAGTTGTGTTAAACGCGTTTTGCTGTGTTCGTTCCAAGACGATGCATGGTGTGGATGAATACCTGTGGTGCAGTAGAGCTGTTGTGGATATTGTTGGCAGGTGGTTATTGCTTCGGCACTTTCATTGAGATCGCTGCCAATAACAATTAACGGCGAAACATGGTGTTTCGCCGCGTCATTGATAATAGTGTCAATGTCGTGCTTAAGTCTGTCACTAAGCAGATTAACTGCAATATCGATGTATTGAGTCATGAGATCAAAGTGCTGTAGTTACTTTAATCGTCTAACTCGGGTCGTCGCATTACGATCATCAGTGCCTAGTAGAAATGAATTCAAGGCACCGGTTTCAATAAAGATGCGTTGACCTTTATCGACTTTATAACGCTCAGGACTACTTTGTTTCCAAACTTGACCATTAGTAAAGGTGATGATTAATTCGCCATATGGCGCTTTTTTAACTGCAGATACTTCAAAATAAACTTTATCGACTTCATCTTCTACCACTTTCGTTTTTAAGCCAAAATCATCAACACTGAGTACTTGAGGGCTTGCAACTAATGGTGCTACAACATTAGGTGTAGCTGGCGGTTTTGGTACCTCTGATGGAGCAACCTTAGTTGTATTTGTCGTCGTCATTATATGAGCGCTAGGTTTAGCATTAGCGGCTAACTCGTCATAACAAATTAGCCGCTCGAGCTTGTCCGTTTTAGCGGCACAGTTAGACAATTGCTGACCAAGATTAGTATTGGCATATGCATTAGCCGACATCAATATGATCCCAGCAACAATTAAACTTAAACGCATTTATTCTTCCTTATTATTTGCTTCTTAGCCCGTAGAGGCTTCCTTTATCGCTTAATCATCAGCTTTTTCATTTTCTTGCTCGTCTTCTTTTTTGCTGTAAAAACGTGCGGCTATTAGGCCACCTTCAAACAATAACAACATTGGTATTGCTAGCATAGTTTGCGAGATGATATCGGGTGGCGTCAGTATCATGCCAACAACAAAAGCTCCTACAACAATATACGGACGTTTCTGGCGTAACTCATCTGGTGTGGTGACACCCGCCCAGCAGAGTAAAACCACGGCTACGGGGATTTCAAAGGCTAAACCAAAAGCAAAAAACAGTTTTAGAATAAAACTTAAATAACTGCTGATATCAGTAGCGACTTCAACACCGTCAGGGACTACGCTGGTAAAAAACCCAAAAACAACAGGGAAAACAATATAGTATGCGAAGGCAATTCCAAGATAAAACAGCAGGGTACTGCTGGCTAATAAGGGAAAAACCAAACGTTTTTCATGTTTGTATAACCCAGGTGCAACAAAAGACCACACTTGGTAAAGTACATAGGGAATTGCAATGAAGAATGCCAACACGAGTGTTAGCTTGAACGGTGCAAAAAAGGGAGCTGCAACATCAGTTGCAATCATACTGCCCGTTTCAGGTAGAGATCGCATCAATGGTAGGGCGATATAGTGATAAATATCATTAGCCCAATAAACCATAGTAATAAAGACGATTAACACACTGCCAATGGCTTTGAGCAATTTGTTGCGTAATTCAAGCAAATGGCTAATAAGCGGTTTCTGTTGCGACATGAATTACCCGTTAGATTTAGGAGTTGAACTGCTTTCGCTGGTCATTTCGGATGACTTAGCTTCTGCGACAGAAGGAGACTTGTCAGGTGATGATTTTGGCGCCACAGGGGATGTGTCTTCAACTTTGTACGGTCGATTCACAGACTCAGCGGCTTTCTTCAACTGATCAATTGACTCTTGTAACTCGGGAGACAAATTGGCTAAACCTTTGCTTTCAGCTTTTTTTAAATCAGCATGTAACTGATCAATTTTAAGCTCTTGTTCAAGTTCATCTTTGACAGAGTTAGCCATGCGCTTAAGCGCGCGGATCCAACCTGTTATTGAACGTACTGCAACCGGAAGTCTTTCGGGGCCAAGTACTACTAGCCCCAAAATACCGATCAGCAGCAGCTCCATAAAGCCGATACCGTCAAACATAATAAATTACGCCTGTTTATCTTTAGATTCAGGTTGCTTTTCTGCAGCCTGTTGCGAAGTCGCTGCAGTCTGATCATTGCCTTCTAATGATTTATTTTCATCTTCTAATGATTTCTTATCATCGTCTAATGATTTATTTTCATCTTCTGGAGTCATGGCGTTTTTAAAGCCTTTTACTGCTCCACCTAAATCACCGCCCAAAGAACGCAATTTCTTAGTACCAAATAATAAAATGACAATTAACGCTACAATTAGAAGCTGCCAAATACTGATGCCGCCCATGAAGATTATCCTCTTTAAATAAAAAATAGTTTTTGTATAAAAGTTATTTCAAGGTTCACAATACCACCCAATTCTTTAAGTATTATGAACCTCTAATTATATAGTGCTAGCTAAAATTTACGATTCTTTGGCATAGATCGCCATCCTATCGCCCAAAATAGGCAGCCAGAAGCAATGCAGGTGTATGCTAGCCACAGTGTAGCGTTTTGAGTAAATAATATTGTGCCGCAGATCAACAAAACTGCGGACGTGATTAACAGGTAGTTGCTTTTGTGTGATTTATGCTGGTATTTCAGGTATTTATCTAGCATTTGTTGCTGAGTTCCGAGTAATTTACGACCTAACTTTAAGTTGTCGTAAATCAATTCAGGAAACTCGGGGAGTTTGTCCGCCCAAAACGGTGCATTTGATTTTACTTTGTTGAACAGAGCTTTAGGACCAACCTGTTCAGACATCCAGTTTTCGAGGAACGGTTTTGCGGTTTGCCATAAATCTAATTGTGGATATAACTGACGGCCTAAGCCTTCAATATAAAGTAAGGTTTTTTCCAGCAACACCAGTTGTGGTTGCACTACAATGTCAAAGTGGCGCGCGGTTTTAAAAAGTTCCAGCAATACATGGCCAAATGATATTTCATCTAGTGGCTTGTTGAACATAGGTTCGCATACCACTTTAACAGCTTGTTCGAAGGCGATGATGTCTGTGTGTTCAGAGACCCATCCGGATTCAATATACAACTGGGCAATACGGTGATAATCGCGATTAAAAAAGGCTAAAAAGTTTTCCGCAAGGTAGCGTTTATCAACCTCGGTTAAGGTGCCCATAATGCCGCAATCTAGACCAATATAAAATGGGTCGTCAGGATGTTCGCGGCTGATAAATATATTACCAGGGTGCATATCGGCATGGAAAAAATTATCCCGAAACACTTGAGTGAAAAACAATTCAACACCGCGCTCGGCTAGCAGTTTAAAGTTGGTGCCTTGGGCGCGTAGCGCTTCTGTGTCAGAGACAGGAATACCGTAAATACGTTCCATGACCATTAATCGTTTGTAGCTATGTTCTTCGTAAACAAAAGGCACGTATAAGGAGTTTGAATCAATGAAATTATTGCGCAGTTTTATGGCGTTAAGTGCTTCGAGTTTAAGATTAAGCTCGCCTAAAATGGTGGTGCGGTAATCTTCAATCACTTCAGCAGGACGTAAGCGATTACCATCACCTAGTAATGTCTCCAGTATGTTAGCTGTTTGGATCATTAACTGTAAGTCAGCTAGAATTTGCTGCTCAACATTTGGACGTAAGACTTTAAGTACTACGTCTTTGCCGTTGGATTTTAACGTCGCGGTATGGACTTGTGAAATAGAGGCTGACGCCAATGGGGTGTCGTCAAAATCATCAAAATAAGTGCTGATTGGTGCTCCAAGCTCCGCTTCGATGGCTTGACGTGCTAACGCTGAATCAAATGGTGGCACTCGGTCTTGCAACATGGCCAATTGGTAAGCCCATTCGTCGTCAAGCAAATCACGGCGAGTCGACAGCATTTGCCCTAGTTTGATGTATACCGGACCTAAATCTTGCATCGCCAGCTTTAAGCGTTCGGCAGGTGATTTATTTTTATGTTTATTACGGATCCAAAATAAACCGTTGCGCAGAATTGAGAAATACCATGGCTTTTTGTGTCGAGGAATTAAATCATCTAAGCCAAAATGCAGAATGGTCTTAATGACATGGTAACCACGCCTGATACTTGCAGTTGTCATTTAATGATTTGATCTCTTAATTTGGTTATCTTTGCTTCGATACGTTCGGTTTGGCTTACCAGTTCATCCAGATTATCACGAAAATGCAGCCATTCAATTTTATGCGGTGCCAGACGATATTCTTCGGTTGTTAACTGGCTGATGTGCGACCGAGTTTTTTGTATAACCTGCTTTATATCATGGCTAAATTGTTTGGCGCTAGTGACAATTCTATGGGTCGGAGCATCACCTATGTAGCGTGATAATGGTTCGGCAAAATCAATATGAATGTTCTGTAAATAGTGGCTTAACGATTGAAGTAATTGAATATCACCTTCCAAACTGAGTTTATCTTGTTTGATGAGCTCAGTTAAGTTAGCGCCTTCAGTGAGCTGATATAAGGTGGATACATCAGCCCGCACCGTCACGGCTACGTCACCTTCATAATGGTTGAGTACTTGAATTTGCTTAGCAAATACTAAATAAAGCGGCCAATCTAGCTGGCTCAACTGGATACAAAAAACTTTGCCGTGCAATGATTTCTGGCGAGCATAGTCATTTTTAGCCTGTGCTGGCAGCTGGTTAAAAGCGGTTTCAATGGCTGCACAAGTTAACAAAGCAAAGTGATTAGGCATCATTAAAACTTATAACCTCGATGTAATGCGACAACACCGTCTGTCATATTGGTGTAGTCAACTTGTTCAAACCCAGCATCTATCATCATTTGTTTAAGTGTTTCTTGATCAGGGTGCATACGGATGGATTCGGCAAGGTATTCGTAGCTGTCGGCATCTTTAGTGATTAGAGCGCCCATTTTTGGCAATACCTTAAAGCTATACATGTCATAAACTTTACGCATTAATTCATGTTTAGGCGTAGAGAATTCAAGCACTAATAGTTTTCCGCCAGGCTTTAATACTCGTTGCATGGAGCGTAATGCGGCATCTTTATCGGTTACATTACGTAAACCAAAAGCGATAGTAATAATATCAAAATGGTTATCTGGAAACGGTAATGCTTCAGCATTTGCTTGCACATAACTGACGTTGTTGACGATGCCTTTGTCACGTAATTTGGTTCGACCGACTTTGAGCATAGAATCATTAATATCGGCAAGAACGACTTGACCTCGATCGCCTACTAAATGGGAAAACTTAGCAGTAAGGTCACCCGTTCCACCGGCTAAATCAAGTACTTTCATACCTGGTCGAGCAGCAGCGACTTCAATGGTGTGACGTTTCCAAAAACGGTGAATACCAAAAGACATCACGTCATTCATAATGTCGTATTTTGCCGCGACGGAATGAAACACGTCAGCGACTAACTCTGCTTTTTTATCGGCTTCGACAGTTTTATATCCAAAATGAGTATTTTTTGGTTCGCCTTCAGACATCGGTATATTCCTATAATGAGCGATAATTAATAGTAAGTGTATGCCATTGCTAATGATTGCTGAAATGCTCTAGTGTGATAGTGTGACAACTATCAATTAGCGGTCTCACTTTACACCCGATGTACATTTCACATCAACTTGAACGCAGCAATGATCTTCGTGTCGATTAGCCCCAGTATACATCAGCAGTTAAGGCTAAAAAATTGCCCTGCATTAGAGCATATAATTAGCATTTAATGAATAGCGTCCACAGATCCTAATTCAAACAAGTTAATCTTCCCTGAATATAAGCATAAATTAGCTCACTAAGAGCTTGACCTGCATCACGATAACCCGCTTCTACCCCCGCGTGATGGCATGCTGGGGCGGTTTCTGCAAAATGAGCGTAATAGCATGGACAATGCCTAGCAATATAATGCACATAATGGCATGCATCGAGTAGTGGAATACCGGCAAATGTGGCCGCGCTGCTGGGCATATTGGTGATGACATCGACATCGAGTTCTAGTGCCACTGGCAGTTGTGTTTGATTTAACGATATCGCTATTTGCTTTAATACCGTCTCGAGCGGCAGTTCACGACGAACCCAAATTTGTTGAAAGCTATGCCATGTGGCGCCAAAAAGACTTAGTTGTTCAAGGGTGACTTCGCTGTTTTTTAATTCATGTAATCCGAGAATATGATAATGATCGAGGGCGCCATTGGCGGCTGCATAACTAAATCCATTACCGCTGTGGCGACCTTCTCGTGGTCTAAAGTCACTGTGCGGATCCAGATTGACCGCTGCGACAGGTAACCCTGTGGTGGCTTTTGTGGCCATTAATAAACCGTAAGCGTTATTATGCCCGCCGCCAATGACGATGGGTTCTAACCCTGCTTGCATGATTTGACTGATCGCAGCAATGACGATGCTATCTAATTGCGCTGTTGCTTGACGTAATTGTTCGATAGTCGCTGTTGCAGGCAATGGCGTGTCGAGACTGATTTGGCCCAAAATGGCACATTCGTTGCCATTAAGAAATCGATTGGACTGTAAATTAAGCAACTGCTTCATGCTGGTGACAAAGGCATCATCTGCTCCACCTCGGCCTAGATTGGCCCGTGGTCCTACATCTTCTGCAATGGCAATAATGGCAAACTGTGCGCCAGAAGACTTAGCATCGAGCGCATTTTGCCCTAATGACAGTTCTGCGGATGCCAGATAAACCTGTTGGCCTATTTTTGTTTCATTAGGGCGTAAGTTTAATAATGTATCGCAGTGCTGTTGAGTAAATGCGCTAAACATGATTGTTCTCCAAATTACAGCCATAAAAAAACCAGCATAGCTGGTTTTTAAAGAAATAGTCTGCCAGCTTTTACAAAGCGAAGTTGGCTATGACGTTGTTATTCAATATCTAATGGTTCTGGAGATAGAATAACACCGGTATTATCAGCGTAAATATGGTCACCAGGTAAGAAGGTCACTCCACCAAAATTAACTGGAATTTCGATTTCACCCACACCGTTACTTTCAGCACCGACAGGGATCGAAGCAAGCGCTTGAATACCAATATCAAGTTCTTCAAGGGCGTCAACATCACGCACTGAACCGTAAATGAGAATACCTTCCCAGTTATTGGCAACCGCTATTTCAGCAATTCTAGCGTCAAGGAGCGCGCGTCGTAATGAGCCACCACCATCAACTAATAATACTTTACCTTCACCGTCATCTTGTAGAGCATCAGCAATAAGGCCATTGTCTTCAAAACACTTAATCGTACTGATTGAGCCACCGAAGGAGCTGCAACCACCATAGTTACTGAACATTGGTTCGACGACATCGACTACATCTATATACGTGTCGCAGAGTTCTGAGGTGTTGTATTCCATATTTCACTCCTGTAAGACAGCAAAGGTAAATTGCTGGGTAAAGCAAAGTTAAATGAATTATATGAGCTTTTTATGAAAATAAAAGTCTTATTAATCACTGGATTGTTATAAATCAACTTATGGTGTTACTTATGCGCAGATGACACATTGACCTAAATAGAGAACGGGGATCAGATTTGGAAGTAATTTTCTTTCAAATTGAACAGATTAGCCGATATATGTTGATATAAGTCATCATAATACGTTTTTTAATTACATTTATGCTCGCCAGTTTGTTAGCATATTGATAAATTAATTAATGTAAGTTTACAAAATAATGCTAGCTTTAGGGGCACGGAATCCTCGTTACGCTTACGGAAGGCAGAGGGCCTGAAATAGAGGTTCTTATGGAAAATATCAATATTATTGAAATCTTAGGTTATGCTGCATCCGTTATGGTGGCCATTTCACTAATGATGAAAGACATCGTTTTACTCAGATGGTTAAATTTTGTCGGTTGTTCTTTTTTTGTCGCCTACGGATATGCAATCGAAGCTTGGCCAGTTGCGGGCATGAATGCTTTTGTAGCATGTATTAACATTTTTCACTTAATTAAGATTTATCGTAATAAAAGCGCAAAGTCGCAAACTGCATAAATGGCACAGAAAGTGTTTCTGTATCGTTTACGATAAACAAATGCTGTTTATGTCTCCTCTTAATATGAATAAGAGGGGGCATTTTTTATATCACCCATCCGCGTCTTCGCAATACACTTGGTTTATATCATCACTTCTCGACTCACTTAGCTGTCATAAAACTTTAGACTAACTGTCACCTCGTGTTCATTATCCCTGTCTATTATCTAAACTGTTAACAAATTAATAACGTTAGTCGGGCAATTATGACCGGGTAAAGATAGAGTAATTGATATTCCTGACGTTTGGCATGGAGTTAAGCATGAAGATGAATATCAGCCAGTTAGATAAATATTGGTTTTATTGGGTCGTGCAATTTAGCCGAGATAACGGCCTAAATCAGGCCGCTAAGCGCGTATCTGCAACAGGTGATGGCCACTATTATGTTTACTTATCTGTTGCGCTATTGTTTTTTCATCCTAACGGTCAGTACTTCTTTAATTTAGTGTTGGGCAGTTTTGTGGTTGAGTTTCCGTTGTATTTACTGCTAAAAAACAGTATTCGGCGTCATCGTCCTTGTCACGCTTTAGTGGGCTTTGAGTCAGGTTTTGAGCCGTCGGATAAATTTAGCTTACCTTCAGGGCACACTGCTGGTGCCTTTGTATTGGCTAGCGTGGTGGAGCTGGTGTTTCCTGCCTTAGCACCAATAGCGTTTGCTTGGGCTTGTTTTGTCGGCTCATCGCGAATCGCCCTAGGGGTACATTATCCTTTGGATATTATTGCTGGCGCAGGGCTGGGTATGGGATCCGTATTACTTGTTGAGCAACTCATGTTTTGATAACTCATGTTTTCATCGCTCATGCAGTAATGAGTGCAGCATGTTTCCATCTTGATAATTCAGCCGTTGAGGATTGTAAGCCGAAATGAAAATTTTGTATGGAGTTCAAGGCACCGGGAATGGTCATATCAGCCGCGCGCGCGTGATGTCTAAAGCGCTTAAGCAACATAATATCGATGTCGATTTTCTATTTTCAGGCCGTACACCGCAATATTACTTTGATATGCAATGTTTTGGCGATTATCAGACCCGTAATGGCATGACATTCGTGACCGAAAATGGTCGCGTTAATACAATGAAAACTGCCAGATGCAATTTAACGACGGCCATTTTTTCTGAGATTAAGCACTTAGATTTAACGGGTTACGATTTAGTGTTAAATGATTTTGAACCCGTGAGCGCCTGGGCTGCGAAACAACAACATGTGCCTTCGATAGCCATTAGTCATCAGGCTGCATTACAATATCCTGTGCCTAAACAGGGTAACAATTGGTTTAACGAGTTTTTACTGAATCATTTTGCGCCTGTCGATATTGCTTTAGGTTGTCATTGGCATCACTTTGGTTTTCCTATTTTACCTCCTTTTGTTGAGGTGTCGCCCAATGGTGGTGATCATAGCCATCAAATTTTAGTGTATTTACCGTTTGAAGATGCCGATCGTATTGCGGCATTTTTAGCTCCATTTGATCAATATCACTTTTTTGTTTACCACAGCATGCAACCTTTGCAAGAATTAGCCGAGCATATTCATTGGCATGGCTTTGATCGTGAGGGTTTTAAACAACACATGGCCCAATGTGGTGGGGTGATCGGCAATGCTGGCTTTGAGTTAGCCAGTGAGGCGATGACCTTAGGTAAAAAATTATTGGTGAAACCTTTACTGGGGCAATTTGAACAATCGGCTAACCTTGCTGCGTTACAATTACTTGCGGTGGCAGAGAGTATGCAAACTTTAGATCCAACCGTGCTTAAGCGTTGGTTAAAAAGCCCATCACCTAAGCCGATTGCGTATCCACAGGTGGGCGATGCATTGGTGGCCTGGTTAAAAATGGGCGATTGGCATCAGCCGCAAGATTTATGTCAACATTTATGGTCACAAGTTGAGCTGCCTGAAAACTGGCATAAACGGCAATAACCTTAGGTGTAATCAAGGGATCCGCATTAAAAAGTGCGTAACAAATCGCACTTTTAATGGGCTGCCTCAATTAAGGAAGACGTTGGTAAAGGAGTTCTAGAAGCTCATCTTCTAATTCGAAACGCGACTCCATGGCTTGTGCTAAATGAGATAAATCGTTGTCGAGCTGATACAGCACTTGTTCGTCAGATGCATCGGTATATTTATCATAAAAATCCAACGCAGTATCTGTGCTTTCACTAATGCGCGGTAATAAGCCATTGGCTGTTTCTATGCTCGACTCACCAAACCTTTCACAAGCTTTAACAACGTTGTTGTATACCTCAAAGTGGCCTTCAGAAACATAATCAACTAATTGGGCACAAAACTGTTTCACTTGATCCATTTTTGGAAGTGATTTTTCGCTGCGAGAATAGGGTGCTAATCCTGCAACAATAAAATATTGGATCAATAATTTGCGGCGATTACTTATCCATTGATCGATTAAATTATGAGCACCGCCCCAGCGTCTTTCTGCTTTTTCTAGTTTTGTTAGCATGTCTTCTCTCTAATTGGCAGTCTTTATGTAACCACTAATGTATTGGACAACGTGTATTATGATCAACTGTTTTATTTATATTTGCAGTGGACCGACCCTTTAGGATGAAAAAAGAAACGGCATAACGTGGATAATAAAAAACCCCATGATAGGCATGCCATCACGGGGTAACTAAGTTTTCAAAGGCTCGATTTGTCGTGCTTCTTGATTGTTCTTGCTAGCGCATACTTTTTATACCAAACCCCATTCCTTGGCGCAACTTTTAATCCTATAAATTGCGATTTACACATCAGTATTGTGTGTTTTGTGAGCGGATAAGGCGGTTATGTTAATAAAATCGACACTAGATTTAGGAATAGCTCACATAAATTCTGCATGGGTGGTTACATTAATCAGGTAAGTGCTAAACTAGCGCCCAGCAGAAATCATAGAAATCATAACAGTCTAGGAAGAAAGCCCACATGGCAGAATTAAAGAATGATCGTTATTTACGTGCGTTACTGAAGCAACCTGTTGATGTCACTCCAGTATGGATGATGCGTCAAGCGGGACGTTATTTACCTGAGTATAAAGAAGTTCGTGCTCAAGCAGGTGACTTTATGTCTTTATGCCGTAATGCTGAATTGGCTTGCGAAGTCACTTTACAACCATTACGTCGTTATGATTTAGATGCTGCGATTTTATTCTCAGATATCCTGACTGTGCCAGATGCTATGGGCCTAGGTTTGTATTTTGAAGCCGGTGAAGGTCCACGTTTTGAGCGTCCGACTGACACCATAGATGCGATTAAAAAGTTATGTATTCCTGATCCTGAAGATGAATTAGGCTACGTGATGCGTGCCGTAAGCACTATTCGTCGCGAACTAAATGGCTCAGTGCCGTTAATTGGTTTTTCGGGATCGCCTTGGACACTGGCCACTTACATGGTTGAAGGCGGTTCAAGCAAAACATTCGAAAAAATTAAGCGTATGGCCTATGCCGAGCCCGCTGCATTGCACATGTTATTAGACAAGTTGGCAGACTCAGTGGTGTTATACCTTAATGCGCAAGTTGCAAACGGTGCACAATCGTTAATGATTTTCGATTCTTGGGGTGGCGCATTATCTCACCATGCTTATCGCGAGTTCTCATTGCGTTACATGCAAAAAATCATTGATGGCTTAACTCGCTTTGCTGACGGCCGTAAAGTACCTGTTACCTTATTTACTAAAGGTGGCGGATTATGGTTAGAGTCTATGGCTGAAACAGGTTGTGATGCATTAGGTTTAGATTGGACTGTTGATATTGGTGATGCCCGTCGTCGTGTTGGCCATAAAGTGGCACTACAAGGCAACATGGATCCATCGATGTTATATGCCACACCTGAACGTATTCACCAAGAAGTGGACCAAATTCTAGCCAGCTACGGCGAAGGTAATGGCCATGTATTTAACTTAGGCCATGGTATTCACCAGCATGTCGATCCAGATCATGCCGGTGCATTTATCAATTCTGTGCATGAGTTGTCTGGTAAATACCACAAGTAATTCAGTGGTATTGGCTAACAAAAGCGGATCTTCGGATCCGCTTTTTTGTTGCCAAAATTTAAAGTTGTTTTATGTTTTTCCAACACAGCCATTTAAAATTTACTTATCATTTTTGAGTAGGCTCTGCGTTTATCATAGTTATTTATGACTATAGAATGAAAAGGTTAAACATAATAAAATTACCCATCATTACATTTGATCTATAGATTGTGATTTAAACATAAAGTTTATTTAAAATGTGCGCTTAATAAATCAAGGAAGATATTATGCCAATTGAAATTAGTATTTGCCCTAAAGGGCGGATAACAGGTCTTACCCCCAATACACCACCATCAATCTTAGACGCACCTTTTCAGGCTCCAGGTGTTCCACAAGTTAACTTCATGGATAGTTTTAACACAGCATATGCTCAAGACCATTTATTGAATAACGAATTAGGTAAATTTAAAACTAAACCGTTACATCAAAGACAAGCCATTGCGCAGGTTAACGAAGCTGTTGGGCCTGATATGCTTTTAGCACTATCTGATTTTTATGATCAACAGTTAGATAGTTTACCAAAAGATTTTTTTGCAGAGCAGAATAAAGCAATGATGGGAGCATCCATCGGTGCAATGGGTCATCATTTATCACAATTACAAAGCGTAATAAAAGAATACCAAATGGCGCTTGAAAAAGTGCGTAATGCTTACCGTTCAAAAATGCCAAAGTTAGAAGTCCTTAAGTTTGAACAAACGGCGCGGCAGTTACATAGTCGGTTAAATTCACAGTTTCACAATGAAATTTCAAAACGACTAGCTAGCTCAAGAGCTCGTAAGGCTAGCATTTGGAACAATGCTGATCGTGGTCTTAATCAGGCTAAAAGTGCTAGAACGACAAAACCAATCTAAATTTCGTCTGCAAAAGAGCTTCGAACATTGAATAAATTCGCTGGTGTTGCAAAATTTGGCGGTAATGGTTTAGTGCTGCTGGATGTCCATTCTCGAGCGACAGCGGTAAGAGATACCTTCGAGAGCGGCGGTAATTGGGAGAAACAAGCTTTGCAAGAGACTGTCGGTTTTTCTATGGGTTTCGCAGCCGGGACAGCCGTAACAACTAGTGTTTATGGCGTCGCAGTAGGCATTACATTAGCGTTTACTCCCGTAGGATGGGCTGTGGTAATTGGTATCGGTGTGGGAGCTTCTGCTGGATTCTTAGCTGGTTATTTAGCTGACCAGTTTGGGAAAGGTATAACAGGATCTGTTTATGAATTAAGCAGTGGTTGGTGATTGTAAATGTTTGAGTATAAAGATTTATTTGTGATCATCAGTATTTTGGTAATGATAAATTTTGGTGTGTCACTGCTAATTTTTGCACAATTGACTGTTCATCCTTTAGAGAAAAAAATTAAGAGTTCTGGAGGAGAATTACCCAAATGGGACAACATGGGAATTCGTATATCGAGTTATGCTTTATCTCTGATGTTTAGTATCAAAGCAAAATCAGCGCAAATGGTAGATGAAGATTCGGTACGAAAGTTTGCAACTAAAAATGATCGTATCAGAGCTATTTATACTATAGCCTCTCTTGCCATTTTTTTATTATTTGCAATATTCTATTCGCTTTTTTTTGACGAAAACTAAAAACTAAACAGGTAGAAATTTATATGCTTATTGCAATTATTAGTGGTTCCGCTTAAGCACTGGTTCAACTCAGATTGGTTTTTTTCTGCAGGTTTCGCGGCTGGAACTGTCGCAGCAGGTAGTGCTTATAGCATTGGAGTTGGTATTGCGCTGGTATTTACACCAGTTGGATGGGCTGTTGTGATTGGAGTTGGTGCAGCCGCCTCTGTTGGTTTTCTTGTTGGATTGGGTTTCGATACAGCAGGTAAAAAAATTACGGGTAAACTTTATGATGCAAGCAGTAATTGGTAATTTATGATGGAAAATTATGAAAGTATATTTTGGTTGTGTTGCAGTATTCCGTTAGTCAATTTCTTTATAGCTTATTTGGTTTTTGCGCAAATGACCGTACACCCTATAGAGAAGAAAATTAAGGCTTCAGGTGGAAGCATACCGCAATGGGATAATATGGGGATGAGAATTCCGAGTTATGCTGTAGCAATGCTCTTACCGGTTAAAGTAAAGGCTGCACAAGCTATAGATGAAGATTCTGTTCAGAAGTTTACTTCCAAAAGTGATAAAAAAAGAGCTATATATTTTATGTGCTCGTTTGTCATTATATTAATACCAGTGATGGTTGGGTACTTTGTATTTGGTCCCAATTAGAGCCTGAGAAATTCATTAATTATAAGTATCTTTATAACGCTCAAATTTTGTGTATCACTACTTTCCATACACAGAAAATGTGGTGATCCATGGATTGGACTTTTGAGCTATAGGGCAATATATAGTTGCATTTGGGAAGTCTTATCCCATATTCACTTGTACTGTAGACTCTTATTCGCCACCGTCTATCATGGTCATTAAGATGTTAAATCACAACAAATTCAGCTCTAACCCTGCGTTACAAGCTCTATCTTAAATTCACTGCCGACGCCCGGTTGGCTGTCTATTTCAATTCTGCATTTCAATAATCCCAATAACTGCCTGACGATGGCGAGTCCGACGCCGAGTTGTGGCAGACTTTGATTCGCTTCAAACGACAATGTGGTCATCGATAATTGTTTCAGGGCGTCAACTTCATGCTGGTGCATGCCAGCGCCTGTCGGTGTTTTTCAAGGTAGTTGGCACTCTTTACTTAAATTTTAAGCTGCATTTCTTGTTTCTGTTTCAGACTTCTTAT